>JAUYEK010000120.1 GCA_030691435.1 Sulfuricella sp.
GAAGAAGATCGACGGCCTTACCACCAACATGGTGAGCCTGCAGGAACTGCTTGGCGACAAGCGTTCGCGCGGCGCCTTCGGCGAGGTTCAGCTGGAGGCGCTGGTGCGCAATATTCTGCCGCCATCTGCCTACGCCTTCCAGCAAACCCTGAGCAATGGCAACCGCGTCGACTGCCTGTTGATGCTGCCTGAGCCGACGGGCAATGTCGCTGTAGACTCCAAGTTTCCGCTGGAAAATTATCACCGCATGTTCGCTGCCGAGCTGTCCGAGGGAGACCGTGCCCAGGCGCTGAAGCAGTTCAAGGCTGACGTAAAAAAGCACGTGGACGCGATCAGCGAGAAGTACATCATTCCCGATGAAACCAGCGATGGCGCGGTGATGTTCGTGCCTGCAGAGGCGGTATTTGCAGAGATACACGGTCACCATCAGGATGACGTGGTGGATTACGCGATGCAGAAGCGGGTGTGGATTGTTTCGCCGACTACTATGATGGCGATTCTGAACACCGCGCGGGCCGTGATCAAGGACGTGGAAACCCGCAAGCAGGTGCATATCATCAAGGATGCGCTGAGCAAGCTGGGCAAGGAGTTTTCCCGCTTCGACACGCGCATGAAAAAGCTGGCGGATCATATTCGCCTGGCCCATGAGGATGCCGAGGAAGTGCATGTCACCAGCCAGAAAATCAGCCGTCGTTTCGCCCAGATCGAGCATGTGCAGCTGGATGAATCGGGCGTGCCGGTATTGGAAGTTCCGGGCGATGTTCCAAGCGTCGGCGAGGATTTCTGAGCGTGCTGAAGAATTCAAAAACCCTCATCCTTGTCGGCTTCGGCCTGGTGCTGCTGTTGATGGCTGGGCTGACCGCCATCGGCCTGACACGCGTCACGGCGCTACACGAGCGGATGGATGTTATCAGCGAGGAGCATGACGCCAAGATCGGTCTGGTGTTCGAGATGGTGACGGCCGCCCGCGAACGCGCTGTCAGCCTGCACCGCCTGGCGCTGCTGACCGATCCGTTCGAGCGGGACGAGGAGGTGCTGCATTTTGGCAGGCTGGCGGCGAACTTCATCCGGGCGCGCGACAAGCTGGTTGCGTTGGGCCTTAACCCCGAGGAAAAACGCATCTTGTCTCAATCGCTCGAACTGGCCAGGCATGGGGAGGAGATGCAGGCCAGGGTAGTGGAATTGTTCCAGCAGGGGAATGTCGCCAAAGCCCAGCGATTTTTGCTTAACGAGGTGGTGCCCGTGCAGAGAATGGTGATCGGGCAGCTTGCCGCGCTCACGGATTTGCAGCAGGAGCGGGAGCGCGAGGCCGTAGCCGTAGCGGCTTCCTCTTATCGCAGCGGGCTCCTGTTGATGGGTTTGCTCGGGCTTGCCGCCGTCGCGCTGGGTGGCCTGATCGCTTGGTACGTGATGCGGCGCACGGTACTGACGGAACAGGCGCTGTTCCAGGAGAAGGAACGCGCCCAGGTCACGCTGGATTCGATCGGTGACGGCGTGATCACCGCCGATGATGAAGGCAAGGTGATTTATTTTAATCCGGTCGCCGAGCAGCTCACCGGCTGGAAGCTGGAAGAAGTGCAAGGGCTGGCCCTGCGCTGGGCGTTCAACGCAGTCGATGCTTTCACGCGCAAGCAAATCGACCATCCCGCCTTCGATGGCTCGGTCGAGGGCGCGACGGTCAAGGTCAATGTTTACGAGAACGTGCTGCTGGTTAACAACGACGGGCGCGAGTTCGACATCGAAAGTTCGGTTGCGCCGATCCGCAACCAGGCGGGGGAGGTGATCGGTTCGGTGCTGGTGTTCCGCGATGTCACCCAGGCGCGCGAACAGGCCAAACAACTGGCCTGGCAAGCAGCCCATGACCAGCTGACCAGCTTGATCAACCGGCGCGAATTCGATTTCCGGCTCACCCGACTGCTCGACAGCACAAAATCGGGCGACGATCAGCACGCCCTGCTGTACATGGATCTCGACCAGTTCAAGGTGGTGAACGACACCGTCGGCCACGCTGCCGGCGACGAGCTGCTGCGCCAGCTGGCCGACAAGTTGCGGTCGCAAATCCACGGCAGCGACACCCTGGCCAGGCTGGGCGGAGATGAATTCGGCGTCTTGCTGGAACATCGCTCCCTGGACGAGGCGCTGAGAATAGCCAATGCGTTGCGCAAGATCGTGCAGGATTTTCGTTTTACCTGCGAAGGCCGGACGTTCGAGGTGGGCGTCAGCATCGGTCTGGCGCCGATTACCGCGCACAGCGGCAGCCCGGCGAACCTGATGAGCTGCGCCGATGCGGCGTGCTATGCCGCCAAGGACAAGGGCCGCAACCGCGTCAACGTGTACAGCCCGGAAGACGTTGACTTGATGCAGCGCCAGAGCGAAATGCGCTGGGTTACGGATATTTCCAAGGCATTCGAAGAGCAGCGTTTTCGTCTTTATTCCCAGCCCATCCTCCCGCTTGGCGAGGAGCAGGAGGATGGACACCACTGCGAGATTCTGCTGCGCTTGATCGATGTGAACGGCAAGGTGATAGCGCCGGGAGCCTTTCTGCCTGCTGCCGAACGTTACGGCCTGATGCCGGTGATCGACCGCTGGGTGATACGCACCCTGTTCGCCGCCATAATGGAGAAATTTGACCGTGGAGAATCGAATTCTCCGCGCACTTTCTCGGTCAACCTTTCCGGCGCAAGCCTGAACGACGAATATTTCCCCGAATTCCTGCGCGACCAGATCAGCCGCTACCGGATTCCCCCCTCGGCGCTGTGCTTCGAGATCACCGAGACCGTGGCGATTTCCAATCTTGAACACGTACGCCGGTTCATGCTGGAATTGAAACAGGCCGGTTGCCGGTTTTCCCTTGACGATTTCGGCAGCGGGATGTCGTCGTTCGCCTATCTCAAGGATTTGCCGGTGGACTACCTGAAGATTGATGGCATGTTCGTCAAGAATATGGTGCAAAACCCTATCGACCTGGCCATGGTCGAGGCGATCAACCGCATCGGCCATGTGATGGGCATCCAGACCATTGCCGAATTCGTGGAAGACGAGTCGATTCTGGAAAAATTGCGCATTCTCGGGGTGAATTATGCTCAGGGGTACTGGGTCGGCATGCCCGCCCCCTTGGAACTCTAGTAGTCCTGTGGGAGCGGCGCCCTCGCCGCGATTTGCGGCCACATTCGCGCCGGGGGCGGCGCTCTTACATGTACAAGCATTCCAATGGACAATCCCTGTTTATTTCTTTTTTGCCGGTTGCGGGTTTTTCAGCATCCATACTGCCAGAATGCCCTCGATTTCATGGCTCAGGGAATGGTGGGCCTTGTCTTTCGGGGTTTCGTTCTTGAAGTCCTTGGCGAAGGCGTCAGCGCCCTTGCTCAAGAAAAATTCGACCCGTTCCTTCCTTCCGGTGTAAGCGGCAATATGCAGCGGCGTCGTGTCGTTGTTGTCCCTGGCGTTGACATTGGCGCCCCTGGCCACCAGCAGCTTGGCGATTTCCGGGTTGGAGCTGGTGGCGGCGATGTGCAGCGGCGTGGAGCCGAGCTCGGTGCGCGCGTTGATGAGGTTCTTGTCGGCGGCCAGCATTTTCTCCACTTCCTTTGGGGCGCCGTCCCGAGCTGCTTCGAAAATCGTACCTGCCGCGTGGGAAGTTCCTGTTACGCTCAGCAGAAAAGTGGCGATACTGATGATTTTACTGCTTCTGTTCATTGCTGGATTCCTTTGAATTCGTTATCTGGACGGTGTTCGGTATGATGGGAGCAACGGCAAGTTTAATGTGAATCGATGGAGGAGTAAATTGATGCAAAAAGTTTTAAGGTATTGCGCCGGCGTTGCCGCTCTGGGACTCGTCGCCAATTTCCCGGTTCAGGCGGCGGAATGGGTGCAGGCATCCCAAATCAGCGACAATTTCCGCGAGGTGGACAAAAGCAGCATCCGGGGCGCCAGGCCACAGCTGACATTCACCAGTCGACACGTGATCAATGATGCTAACGAACTCAAGATCGGGCGCCAGGTTGTGAAGTATCTGGTGATGGAGCAGCGGGTCGATTGCGCCAGGCGCACTACCGTCGTGCTTTCGAGCGAAGCGCAACGCGCGGATATGAGCGTGATCACCCGCCAGAAGCTGGTCGGCCAGGAGGAGAGCACGGTGCTGGAAGGCAGCGTGGATGAAGATGTCCTGAAATTCGTGTGCGCAGCCGCTTCGGGCGGCTAGCAGCCAGTAGGGTAGGGTGGGCACGTCTTTGTGCCCAC
>JAUYEK010000127.1 GCA_030691435.1 Sulfuricella sp.
TAGGGGACGTAGCCCAATTATCTAATCCTCTCCAGCCCTCAACTCACCGAGGGTGCAGTAAATCAAAACCCCATCTCTCTTCAAGGAGGCGGGGTTTTCTTTTGCAAATGACAGGGCTATACTCATACCACAAATGTGGTAATGCATATCGGAGGTATCAGAATGTCGGCAAGCACTTCAATTCGGATCAATCAGGAACTCTACGAGCAAGCCAAGCAAGACGCGACGCTGGAGCATCGTTCCATTGCAGGGCAAATCGAGTTCTGGGCGCGGGTGGGCCGGGCTGCGCTGGATAACCCCGATCTGCCAGTCAGCTTCGTGGCAGAGTCTTTGGCTTCGATGGGCGAATCGCGTGATCAGTCCCAGCCGTTCGTGCCCCGGAGTCGTCGCGGATGACGTGGACAGTCCGGCAAACCCGGCGGTTTTCACGGCAATATAAAAAGCTGCACGACAATATCGCCGCCGATGTGGATTCCGCAGTCGATGAGGTCAGGCAAAACCCCGAAATCGGGGAGCGCAAGAAAGGCGATCTGGCCGCGTTGCGTGTCTTCAAGTTTCGCAGCGGAGGGCAGTTGTATCTGCTGGGATATACGCTGGATGAAGGTGTGCGCTTGATTTATCTGGAAGCCGTTGGGCCGTATGAAAACTTCTAGCGGGACTTGAAGCGATAGATGCAGGCGTTGCGTCGCCTAGAGGCGCCTACTTTTGGTGGGGTTCGCGATCCCTCACCCCAACGGGTTGAAGTTTCTTGTACATTCGGCTACGCTACAAATGTGGCAACTAACTACAAAGGTGGCAAAAATGAGCGTTTCCATTCGCATCGACGATGCGCTTTATCAGACGGCCAAGGTTCGCGCCAATGCTGAGATGCGTTCGATCCCGCAGCAGGTTGCCTATTGGGCCAAGGTAGGACGTGCGGCGCTGGATAATCCAGATTTGTCTGTCGAATTCGTCCGCGATGTGCTGGTTGCCATGGACGAGGAGTCCGAGCCTTTCGAGCTGCCGGAAGCATGAGTATCACGCTTGAACAAAAGCCAGCGTTCAAGCGGGCCTACAAGAAACTGCACGCAAACCAGCGCAATGCCATCCATGCGGCTATTCGGGCTGTGCTCGCTGATCCGACTATGGGTCAGGAAAAGAAAGGCGATCTCTCAGGCGTCTTTGTCTACAAGTTCGATTGCGTCAATCAGCAATTTCTGCTGGCTTACCAGTGGGATGAAAGCAAACGGGTGCTTTTGGCGGTTGGCCCGCACGAGAATTTCTATCGTGATTTGAAGCAAGCGTAGTTCAATGAGCCGCCGGGCTAGTAATGGGGAGGTGTTTCGTTCGTTGCACGCTGCTCGGCTGCACTGTCCGATAATTCCTTGACGTGCCGGATCAGCGCTTCGCAAATTGCTTCCAGGTGGTCGATCTTTTTTTGTTGCCGGCAGACCACCTTGTTTAACTCCTCGACAGCATCTTCCTGATGAGAGAGTTTTATTTCGATCTCGATTAGCCGGTCTTCGCTCATCCTTATTTCATGTCTTTCTGTTGTTCGCCGATCAAGTCGGCCAGGGTGTACAGATCCAGTGTCGCAAGAAAGCTGTGCAGGGCTTCGTCCATGGCGGTTTTCAGCCGACAGGCGGGAGCCAGGACACAGGCGCTGAAGTCGGGCTGGAAGCAGGCAACGATGTCCATGTTCTCTTCCATGCTGCGCACCACGTCGCCCACCACGATCTGCCCCGGCGGGCGTGCCAGTTTGATGCCGCCGCCCTTGCCGCGCAGGGTGTCGATATAGCCGTTTGCGCCGAGCTGGTGCGCCACCTTCATCAAGTGGTTGCGCGAGATGTCGTGATAGGCGGCGATTTCGCCGATGGTGGCGAGCTTTTCTGGTCTCGTGCCAAGATAGATCAGCGTGCGCAGGGAATAGTCGGTGTAGCGGGTCAGGTGCATGGTGCGCCCTAAAAGCGGTTAACAAAAAAACTTTTGCCACAGAGAGCACAGAGGACACAGAGAAAAACTCAATATCTCTGTGTCCTCTGTGCTCCCTGTGGCTGAAAGCCCTACATGGCTCCTGTCAACGCGTCAGCTGCGCGTATAGCAGCGGCAGCTGTTTCGGTAGTTCGGAGGGTTTCCTGATTACAACATATCCGCCGATGCCGAACAAGTGCGGCAGGTAGCTGCCGGCTTTTTCGTCGATGGTGACGCAGAACGGGCGCAGCCCCATCTGGCGCGCTTCGAGCAGGGCGACGCGGGTGTCTTCGATGCCGTAGCGCCCCTCGTACTGGTCGAGGTCGTTGGGCTTGCCGTCGGTGAGGATGAACAAAATTCTTTGCGTCGCCTGCTGTTTCGCCAGGAGCTGGCTGGCGTGGCGGATGGCGGCGCCCATGCGGGTGTAGTAGCCGGGCTTGATGGCGGCGATGCGGCCGCGGATGGCGGCGTTGTATTTCTCGCCGAATTCCTTGAGGACGTGGAAGCGCACGTTGTCGCGCTTGAGCGAGGAAAAGCCGTACAGGCTGAAACGGTCGCCGGTGGCGGAGAGCGCCTCGGCGAACAGGAACAGGCTGTCGCGGATGACGTCGATGACGCGGGCGGTATCGCTCACCCAGGCGTCGGTGGAGAGCGACAGGTCGGCCAGCAGCAAACAGGCCAGGTCGCGGTCGCGGTAGTGGTGGGCGCGGTACAGGCCGCGCTCGGCGGCGTGGCCGGTCATGCGGTCGGCGGTGAACTGGACGCAGGCGTCGAGGTCGGGCTCGGTGCCGTCGAACTGGCCCCTGATCCACACCCGCGCCGGGGTCAGCGCCTCGAACTGGCTGCGGATGCGGCGCGCGGTGGCGGCGAGGTGGTGAGGCAGCGGACACGGCGGCGCTGCGCGCGCGATCATCGGTTGCAGGCAGCAGTGGTTGGGCTGCAACAACTGTTTTTTGTAATGCCATTCCGGCAGCAGGATGCCCTGCCCTAACGGCATGTCGTCCTGTGCCGCGGAAGGCAGGTCGAGGTCGAACCTGAGGCGCGAGGCGACGCTTTTGTTGTCCTGCGCCACGCTCAGGTGGTTGAGGTCGTCGGCGGCCGGGTCGGCGCCGGGGTCGCTGTCATCCTCGGTAGGACGGTTGGCCTTGACGTATTCGGCCCAGCTGAAAATGCTTTCGGCGCGGAAGAACAGGATGAACGGGCTCTTGTTGTCCGGCATGTCCACCCGTTCGGCTTGGCGCTTGGTGTCGTCGGTTTTTTTGCTCTTGCCGTCGCCTTCCTGCTGCGGCTCGCCGGATGCGGGGAGGGAGCTGGCCTGAATCGGCGAGGTTCGTGGCGGGTTGGGATGCAACCACAGGTGTACCGGATGCGGCGGCCGGCTGGCGCGCGGCAACTTGTCCACGCTGCCCGGGTTAATCAGCGCGGCGCGGATGGCCTGCTCCATAGCCGCTTCGTCTTCCGGCAGTTTGGCCGGGTCGGGGCGCAACGCCAGCGTGGCATCGAGCAGGCGCTGGTAGCGCGAGCGGAGGCCGGGGAAACGCTCGAATACCGTCAGGGTGGCCTGCTGGCTGCGCACCACCCAGGATGGTGTGCCGGGTTCGTCCACTGCCGCCAGCGCAATCAGCCACAGGTAGAGATCGCGGTTGAGGCTGCGCTGCGGCAGGATGTCGAGCAGCGCGGGCAGGCGCAGGGTATCTTCGTCGAGCCAGGTCAGCTCGGCTCTTTCGCCGCTGCCGGCAATGCGCTGTAGCAGACTCCGGCGCGCACCGTGTTCGGTCGCACTGGTCGCCCTGACGCTGAGGCCGCTATCGCCGCCGAGCGCGCGGAAGAAGATGCCGGCGGTCTTGCTTATGCCTTCGAGCGTCACCGCTTCCTGCGGATAGCGCGTCGAAGCCGCACGGGTGATGAGCTTGTGCCAGAGGGCGCCGACTGTTTCTTCCATAGCTTAAATGCCCACCACGAATGACACGAATGAACACGAATTTCCACGAATATCCGCTACGGTTATTGTCCACGCATAAACACGGGGGTTCACGGAATGCTCCCAAGAGTATTCGTGTGTATTCGTGAACATTCGTGTTCATTCGTGGTTAAAGTTTGTTTTAGCTGCTTCTCTGATTCGAAGCAATGCTCAGGAATGTTTTCATGATGCCCGAAATCGCGCGCCGACTTGTCCAGCGCGCATTCCTTGTCCACCCATTTCAGCAGCGTGCCTTGCGGGTTGCCGGCCTGTACCTGGGAACAGGCATTGGCGCACTGGCCGCACTGGGTGCAGGTGAACATGTGGCGCTTGATCGAGCGGGGCTTGATGCGCATCGGGCAGACGTTGTCGCAGGCGGCGTTGCAGTCGACACAGGCCTCGGTGCGCTTGCGGTCGAAGCCGATCACCATCGCCTTGCGGTTGCCCATCCAGGCCAGCGACTGGAATAGCCCGACGGCGCAGCCGAAACGGCAGAACAGGTGGCGCGCGAACATGAACTCGATGAAGAACAGGAAAGAACCGACGCCGATGAAGCGGCTTTGATTGCCGGTCAATTCGCCGTGCCACAGGTTGCCGTAGATTTCGGCCGGCGGCAGCAGGTAGGTGAGCAGCGCCACCGCCCAGGAAAAGGCGAATGCCAGCGCCAGCGGAACCACTGCAAGCCAGTATAGGGAATTGGCCTTGGTGATGCTGCCGTCGGCATTGCGTTCAGGCAGGGGATGCTTGTCCCACAGGCTCTGCTTGCCGATGGCGCGGCGCAGCAAGCCATTGATGGTTTCCACCACCGAAAAATGCGGGCACAGCCAGCCGCAGTAGAGGCGGCCGTATTTCCACGAGATCCAGATGCCGGTGCCGATCACGCCCAGGATCGGCAGGCCGCCACGCAGGACGATGTTGAGTGCGGCCTGGGTGGCGTCGATGCGCCCGGCGAGGAAGTCGTCCAGCCCCAGCGTCCAGTTCATGCCGAGAAAGAAGAAGTGCTTGACGTTGAGGTCGAAGCGGAACAGGTCGAACACCGGCGCCAATATGAACAGGGTGAAGAAGCCGGCCTGAAACCATAATCGCTTTTGCTGAGTGCTACTCACAAGGCCTTCCTACCAGCGGATAGACATATTTTTGCCCGGCCATCGCCTTGGCCAGGCCGAGTACGCCGAGCAGCACCAGGGTGGAGTGGCAAGTGGTGAAGTAGAGGATCACGATCAGCCAGGTTTTCGGCGCGGCGTAGCCGCCGAACAGGATGATGGCGGCGTTGGCGATCACCAGCAGGGCGCCGGCCCAGAGGCTGGCGCTGATGGCCTGGCGCAGGTGGCACACGGCGAGCGCGGGCGTGTCGGCGCTGCGCTTGAAATACAGCCAGAGCAGGGCGGCAAAGGCCAGCCCTGGCGCCAATAGCAGATTGGCGAGGTATAGCGTTTCCGCCCAGACCGCCAGGGACTGGCCGGGGGTTTCGGTTGGCTCGCTATCTGCCGAAGCTGGCATGGACGATCTCCATCAATGCGTCGGCGGTTTCTACGTCGTCAGTCAGGGTTTCCACCATTGCCGCGCGACAGGCATCCACCGGGTCGAAGCCGCTGCCGATCAGGGTCGCGGCATAGACCAGCAGGCGCGTGCTGGCGGCCTCTTCCAGGTCGTGCTCCTTGAGCGCGCGCAGGGCGTTGGCGAGGTTGACCAGGCGCTTCGCCAGCATCGCGTCGGCGCCGGTTTCGCCGATCAGGATTTCCTGCTCCAGCGCGCTCTCGGGAAAATCGAAGCGCAGGGAAACGAAGCGCTGGCGCGTGCTCGGTTTCATCCCTTTCAAAAAGTTCTGGTAGCCGGGATTGTACGACACCACCAGCATGAACTCCGGCGGCGCCTGCAAAATTTCTCCGGTGCGCTCGATCGGCAGGATGCGCCGGTCGTCGGAGAGCGGATGCAGGACGACGGTCGTGTCCTTGCGCGCCTCCACCACCTCGTCCAGGTAACAGATTCCGCCTTCGCGCACCGAACGCGACAACGGGCCGTCACTCCAGTAGGTGCGACCGTCGCCGATCAGATGGCGACCGACCAGGTCGGCCGCAGTCAGGTCGTCGTGGCAGGCCACGGTGTATAGCGGCCGGTTGAGCTTGGCCGCCATGTGCGCGACAAAGCGGGTCTTGCCGCAGCCGGTCGGCCCCTTGATCAGCAGTGGCAGCTGGTTGCGGTAAGCGTGTTCGAACAGCTCGATTTCGTTGCTGTGCGGTTTGTAGAATGGCGCGTTGCTCATGATGATACTTTCAAGTAGACAATAGGGTGGGCGCGTTGGTTGCGGTTATTTTAGCCCGATCAGGTAGGCGATGGCGATGCCGCCGCCGACTATCACCAGCCAGGACGCCATGATGGCGCGCCACAGCAGGCTGGTCTTGCGCAGGCCCATGAAGAAGCCGGCGACCATTTCGCCCTTGATGAAGGTGATGACCAGTACCAGCATCACGATTTGTGTACCGCCCAGTTCCATCTTGCCGATGCTGTAGGTGATGCCGGTCAGCACCAGCAGCCCGAGCCAGACGCGGGTGCAGGGGCGAATGAACTGGCTGCGTTGGTTTTCGATGTTATGCATTAGTACTCCCTCTCCCCGGCCCTCTCCCGCGAGCGGGCGAGGGAGACCAGGTGTCGCTTCGCGACTTTCTCATTATCGAATGACGTAAACCAAGGGGAACAGGATGATCCACAGCAGGTCTACCATGTGCCAGTAGGAAGCGCCGGTCTCGACGCCGGTGTGGTTCTCCGCGTTGTAGCCACCGCGCCGCGCTTTCAGCATCACCGCCGCCAGGATCACCATGCCGAGGATGACATGCATGAAGTGGAAGATGGTGAGCGACAGGTAGAACATGTAGAAGGTATTGGTGCTCAGGGAAATCCCCGCCGAGAATTTGGCGTGGAATTCGAACAGCTTGATGACGAGGAATACGCCGCCCAGGCCGATGGCCGCGCCGAGCCAGTGGGCGCACCGGCGCGACAGCCCTGCGCGGATGGCGGCAACGGCACGCACCACGAAATAGCTGCTGGTGATCAGGACCACGGTATTGATGGCGCCGGATTCGCGATTGAGGTGTTGTTGCGATTCGTTGAACAGCTCGACATTGTGGGCGCGGGCGAAGGCGTAAGAAAGAAAAAATACGCCGAATGCCAGCAATTCGGCATAAATGAACAGCCAGATTGCCAGATCTCCCGGCGGAGTGCCGGGCTTGTGGCTATCCAGGGTAAGCGTTTGAGTAGACATTGATGTGTAATTCCGATTCCGAATAAATATGAGCGCTACGCGGGCTGCATCTTGGGCTCCTCGCCGTACTGCGCGTACCGCAGGGGTTGCCTTGTTCCTGCCGCCATGTGTTCCTGTTTATTCGGAATTGGAATAACCGGTGTGGCGCAAAACGCGACATTCTAGCGCTTGCCGTCCGGGGATAATAGCCTATTAAAACAGTCTGGTATTTGAAGTTAAAAAAGGGAGGGGCGAACCCCTCCCTTTCAGGCTTTAAGCCGCTTCTTTAGTTTCGCCTTTGACGAAGAAACTGATGATGTAGAGAACCAGGCCGATCAGGAAGATCACACCCGTGATCTCACGCAACCAGTAGAACAGCGTGATCTGGTCCTGCGCCGCCATGAAGCTGAGCGGTGCGGTGGACACGCGCTGCAGCCACACTTGCAGGATGCCGGCAGCAGTCAGGAACAGGGTGATGAACACGATGGAGACGGTCATCAGCCAGAACGACCACATTTCCAGTACCTGGGACTTTTCGCTGTTGGCGGCACGTCCGCGCATCATCGGCATAGCGTAGGAGATGATGGCCAGAACCACCATCACATACGCGCCGTAGAACGCCATGTGGCCGTGGGCGGCGGTGATCTGGGTGCCGTGGGTGAAGTAGTTCACCGGAGCCAGGGTGTGCAGGAAGCCCCACACGCCGGCACCCAGGAACGACATCACGGCAGTGCCCAGCGCCCACAGCGTGGCAGCCTTGTTGGGATGCTCGCGGCGGCGACGATTCACCATGTTGAACGCGAACACCGTCATCATGAAGAAAGGAATCGGTTCCAGCGCGGAGAACACCGAACCAAACCACTGCCAGTACTCAGGCGTGCCGATCCAGAAGTAGTGGTGGCCCATGCCGACGATGCCGGTGATCAGGGTCATGGCAATGATCATGTACAGCCACTTCTCGATGATTTCGCGGTCGACACCGGTCACCTTGATCAGCACGAAAGCCAGCAGCGAGCCAAGGATCAGTTCCCATACGCCTTCCACCCAGAGATGCACGGTCCACCACCAGAAGTACTTGTCCAGCACCAGATTGGAGGGGTTGTAGAAGGAGAACAGGAAGAACACCGCCAAGCCCCACAAGCCCATCAGCAGAACGATGCTGATCGAGGTCTTGCGGCCTTTCAGCACAGTCATGGTGATGTTGAAGAGCATAGCCAGCGCCAC
>JAUYEK010000128.1 GCA_030691435.1 Sulfuricella sp.
GGGAGAGGGTTGGGGCGAGGGGCGGTGCCTGAGTGCTTATAGATAATTCGACCATGCAATTCAGGGCGTCGATCACGCTTGCCGTGTCGGGCGGGGTGCCTGCTCCGCCCAGGTTGATGGCCTGGCCGTTGGTGTAGAGTCCGGTCAGGCCGGGGTCGGAGGCACAGTAAATGGCGATGGCCGGTACGGTCAATGCCGCCGCCAGATGAACCAGACCAGTGTCCACGCCGACTGTCGCGATGGAGTGTGAAAGCAGCGTCGCCGCTTGTCCGAGGGTGAGTGCCGGAGGAACAACGCCAAGGGGGATTTTTTCCGCCAGCCGCTGGCTGCGCTGCTGTTCGGCCGCACTTCCCCAGGGCAATACGCAGGCAATTCCCTTGCCGGCAAGGTAAGCGCCCAATGCTATCCAGTCGGCTTCGGGCCAGAGCTTGTCGTCGCGGCTGGTGGCGTGCAGCAGCACGACGAAGGGAGTGGCGGGCAACCAGGGTGGTAGATAGTCAATGAGATTCGGAAGGTTTGGTAGGAGCGGCCTTGGCCGCGATTGACGCAGCTGATCGCGGGCAAGCCCGCTCCTACATCCATCTGATTGATTATCCACCAGGGATGGCGCCGCGATGCCATAGTTCACCGGATCATCGGGGGAATAGCCGAAGGTGCGACCGGCCAGCAGGCGATTGCGCACCACCGCATGCTGGCTTTTTTCGACCCTCAGCGTTTTGTCATAGAACAGTGCGGCCAGCGGTTCGCGGGCACTTTGCCGGTCGAAGCCGCAGCGGGCGCCATGGGCAAGGCGGGTAATGATCGCGCTTTTGATCAGCCCCTGAGTGTCGAGCACTGCGTCATAAACCTTGCTGCGCAGATGTGTGACGAAAGCCGAGATTTCGGCTTGCACGGCGCGGTTGAACAGGTTCTTGCGCCAGCGCCGCACGGCGACGGGAATGATTTCTCCCACGCCCGGATGAAGGGCCGGAATGGCGGCGAAGGATTCTTCCACCACCCAGTCGATTTCGGCTTCCGGGAAATGGGCGCGAATGTCGCTGACCACGGGCAGGTTGTGGATGACATCCCCCATCGAGGAGGTTTTGACGAGCAATATCTTCGGCATCGCGGTATTTTAGCCTAGAATATGGGCTTTATTTCGGCAGATAGCGCGGATGCAGCAGAAAACCCCCTTGTCGGTGGTCATCATTGCCCTGAATGCGGCAAGCCAGATCGAGGCTTGCCTGAAAAGCGTCGCCTTCGCCGATGAAATCGTGGTGGTGGATTCCGGCAGCCGGGACGATACCCGGGAAATCGCGTTAAAATACGGCGCGCGGGTGCTGCGCCAGGACTGGCTCGGGTTTGGCCGGCAAAAACGATTCGCGGTCGAACAGGCCAGCCACGACTGGGTGCTGTGCCTGGATGCGGACGAGCGGGTCAGCGACCCGCTGCGCGCGAGCATGGTGGAGGCGCTGCGGGCGCCGCGCTTCCGGGCTTATCGGATGCCGCGCTGCAATCGCTTCATGGGCCGCTGGCTCAGGCATGGCGAGGGCTATCCCGACTGGAGCCTGCGTCTGTTCGATCGACGCGTTGCCAGCTGGAGCGAGGACGAGGTCCACGAAAAAGTGCTGACCACTTCACCGCTTGGCAGTTTGCAGGGCGATTTGCTGCATGAGTCGCAGGAAAGTCTCGCCGCCTACCTGGAAAAACAGAATCGCTATACCAGTCTGCAGGCGGAAGAGCTTAATCGGCGAGGAAAACAGGCTTCGCTCGGACGGTTGGTGGCCAGCCCGCTGCTCAGGTTCGTGAAGTTCTATTTCTTCCGGCTCGGCTTTTTCGACGGCGTGCCGGGGTTGGTGCATATCTCGATAGGATGTTTCAACAGCTTTTGCAAATACGCGAAACTGCATGAATTGAACGAACGGACACGGCGAATCGCCGCCCCAGATGATTAAGCAGCGATTCGCCATGACCGTTTCCCTCTCTCCTAACTCTCTCCCAAGAGGGAGAGAGGGACGAAGGCTCGCTTCGCGAGTTTTACATTAGCAAAGGAAAATCTTGAAAGTTCTAATCACCGGCGTGGCCGGTTTCATCGGCATGCATGTTGCCCAGCGCTTGCTGGCGCAGGGTGTCGAGGTGGTCGGCATCGACAACCTCAACGATTACTACGATGTCCGGTTGAAGGAAGATCGCCTGAAGCAGCTCATGCCGCTCCCCGGTTTTCGCTTCGTCAGGCTGGACATGGCTGATCGCGCCGCCATGGAGGCGCTTTTCGCCACGGAGAAATTTCAGCGCGTCGTCAATCTCGCCGCCCAGCCCGGCGTGCGCTATTCGATCCAAAATCCCCACGCCTACGTCAACACCAACATCGTGGGTTTCCTGAACGTGCTCGAAGGCTGCCGCCATAACGGCGTGGAGCACCTGGTGTATGCCAGCAGCTCCAGCGTCTACGGCTCCAATACGCACATGCCGTTCAGCGTGCATGACAACGTCGATCACCCGGTCAGCCTCTACGCCGCCACCAAAAAATCCAACGAGCTGATGGCCCACGCTTACAGTCACCTGTATCGCCTGCCGACCACCGGGCTGCGATTTTTCACCGTTTACGGGCCGTGGGGCCGGCCGGACATGTCGCCTTCCCTGTTCGCTGGCGCGATTCTGGAAGATCGGCCGATCGACGTATTCAACCAGGGCAAGATGCAGCGCGATTTCACTTATATCGACGACATCGCCGAAGGCGTGGTGCGGGTGCTGGATAAAGTTGCGCAGCCCAATCCGTCGTTCGACCGGGAAGCCCCCGATGCCGCCAGTAGCGACGCGCCTTACCGGATCTACAATATCGGCAACCACGAGCCGGTGGAGTTGATGACCTTCATCGAAGCCATCGAAAGCGCCATCGGCAAGAAGGCCGCCAAGAACATGCTGCCGATGCAGGATGGCGATGTGGTCGCCACTTATGCGGATATCGAGGAACTGAGCCGGGCCGTCGGTTTCGCACCGCATACGCCGTTGAACGAAGGGGTGGCGAAGTTTGCCGCCTGGTTCAAGGACTATTACGGGGCGCGTTCGAAATGATCCTGGTCACCGGCGGCGCAGGCTTTATCGGCTCCAATTTCATTCTGGACTGGATTGCAGCTACCGGTGAAGCCGTCGTCAACCTGGACAAGCTGACTTATGCCGGCAACCTGGAAAACCTCGCCAGCCTGAAAGACGATCCTCGGCACGTTTTCGTCCAGGGCGACATCAACGACCGGACGCTGGCGGCCAAGCTGCTGGGCCAGCACCGGCCCCGCGCCATCATCCATTTCGCCGCGGAAAGCCATGTCGACCGATCCATCCACGGCCCCGGCGAATTCATCCAGACCAACATCAATGGCACCTTCAGCCTGTTGGAAGAAGTGCGGGCTTACTGGCAGGGGCTGCAAGGCGAAGAAAAAGCGGTATTCCGTTTCCTTCATGTTTCCACCGACGAAGTCTACGGCTCGCTCGGGCCGAGCGATGCGCCATTCACCGAAACCACGGCGTATGCTCCCAACAGCCCCTACTCCGCCTCCAAGGCGGCGTCCGATCATCTGGTGCGGGCCTACCATCACACCTACGGCTTGCCGGCGCTGACCACCAACTGCTCGAACAATTACGGCGCGTTTCAGTTCCCAGAAAAACTCATCCCCCTGATCCTGCTCAATGCCCTGAACGGCAAACCATTGCCGATTTACGGCGACGGCATGAACGTGCGCGACTGGCTTTACGTCGGTGACCACTGCACGGCGATCCGGGAGGTATTGGGGCGCGGGAGGGTGGGGGAGACCTATAATATCGGCGGCTGGAACGAGAAAACCAACCTCGACGTGGTGAACACCGTGTGCGCCATCCTCGACGAACTGAAGCCCGCCGCCGACAGCAAACCCTATGCTTCCCTGATCACTTATGTGCAGGATCGCCCCGGCCACGATCGCCGCTATGCCATCGATGCGCGCAAAATCGAGCGGGAACTGGGCTGGAAGCCGATGGAAACTTTCGAGACCGGCATCCGCAAAACCGTGGCATGGTACCTCGACAACATGGGCTGGGTGGAGAGCATCGTTAGCGGCGAGTATCAGGCATGGATCGGCAGGCAATACGGAGGTGCGCCATGAACACCATAACATCTTGGGCTGACGAAGATGTGATCGCCCAGCGCATACTGCTGGTGCGGGGGAACAAGGTAATGCTCGACGTTGATTTGGCCGCGCTTTATGGTGTTGAAACCCGTGTGTTGGTCCAGGCGGTAAAGCGCAATATACGGCGTTTTCCAGATGATTTCATGTTTCAATTGACCGATGATGAATGGGCAATTTTGAAATCACAATTTGTGATCTCAAAAGGGCGTGGTGGGCGCAGGTATGCACCGTATGCATTTACCGAGCACGGCGCATTAATGTTGGCCAGTGTTCTCAATTCTGAACGGGCGGTGGAAATTAGTATCCTGGTCGTTCGTGCTTTCGTAAGGCTGAGGGAGCTACTGGCAAACAACAAAGAGCTGGCGAACCGACTGGAAGACATGGAGCGCAAGCTCACTACCCATGATCAGGCCATCACGGGGCTGATTGATGCCGTTCGGCAGCTTATGGCGCCACCAGTGAAAAAGAAGCGATCCATCGGTTTCATTGTTGAACCGGAGGATGATCAGTGACTACCACGTCTAATCGCACCAAAGGCATCATCCTCGCCGGCGGATCCGGCACGCGCCTGCATCCCGTCACCCTGGTGGTTTCCAAGCAACTGTTGCCGGTGTACGACAAGCCGATGATTTATTACCCCCTGTCCACGCTGATGCTGGCCGGGATCCGCGATATCCTGATCATTTCCACGCCCCAGGATACGCCGCGCTTCGAGCAATTGTTGGGCGATGGGTCGCGCTGGGGCCTCGACGTCCGCTATGCGGTGCAGCCCGAGCCGGAGGGCATCGCCCAGGCGTTTATTATCGGCGCGGATTTCATCGGCAATGATCCGTGTGCCCTGGTGCTGGGCGACAATATCTTTTATGGCCACGAATTGGCGCAAGATTTGCGGGCTGCGGCGCAAAAGGACAGCGGGGCGACGGTATTCGCCTACCCGGTGCATGACCCCGAGCGCTACGGCGTGGTGGAATTCGATCAAGCCGGCCAGGCTCTGTCCATCGAGGAAAAGCCCCTCAAGCCGAAATCCCGCTATGCGGTGACCGGCCTGTATTTCTATGATAACCGAGTGGTGGAAATAGCGCGGTCGCTCAAGCCCTCTTCCCGAGGCGAACTGGAGATTACCGACGTCAATCGGTTATACCTGAGCCAGGGGCGGCTGGAAGTGGCGGTCATGGGCCGCGGCATGGCATGGCTCGACACCGGCACGCACGAATCCCTCCTGGAGGCATCCCAGTTCATCGAGACGATTGAAAAGCGCCAAGGCCTCAAGATCGCCTGCCCGGAAGAGATCGCTTACCGCATGGGCTATATTTCAGCGGAACAACTGGAAGCACTGGCTATTCCATTGAGCAAAAATGGCTATGGGCGGTATTTGCAGGGACTGCTGCAGGAAAGACTATTCTGATGAACCCGGATTATCCATTAGAGCCAAAACACCGCTGTGGGAGCGGCGCCAACCCTCTCTCCAACTCTCCCCCAAAGGGGGAGAGGGCGATCGTCCCTTCCCCTTCAAGGGGAAGGTTAGGATGGGGATGGGAGTTGGCCGCGATTTGCAGTCGCATTCGCGCCGGGGGCGGCGCTCCTACAGGCACGAGCATTCCAATGGGCAATCCGGGATGAAGGTTATTCGGAGCGCCATTCCCGATGTATTGATCCTCGAACCCAAGGTGTACGGCGACGAGCGCGGCTTTTTTTTCGAGAGCTACAATGAGAAAGTGCTGGCGGAGGTGGCGGGGATTGCCGCGCATTTCGTTCAGGACAACCATTCCCGCTCGGCAAAAAATGTGCTGCGTGGCCTGCATTATCAGATCAAACAGCCGCAGGGCAAGCTGGTGCGAGTGATTGCGGGCGAGGTGTTCGACGTGGCGGTGGATATTCGCAAGAATTCGCCCACCTTCGGGAAATGGGCCGGATTCAACCTGTCGGCGGAAAACAAGCGCATGGCCTGGATCCCGCCCGGTTTCGCGCACGGCTTTCTGGTGCTGTCGGACTTCGCCGAGTTTCTGTACAAAACCACGGACTACTGGGCGCCCGAGCATGAGCGCTGTATCCGCTGGGATGATCCTGATTTGGAAATTCTGTGGCCGCTTTCATGCGAGCCCGTGCTTTCCGCGAAGGATTTGCTGGGCGCCCGTTTGCCAGATGCCGAAGTGTTTGCCTGAGCCATTTCCCCCACTCCCTTTTCGCATCCACCGATGCGGGCGCGTTTGTTGTGATTTATAAGATGCAGGGAGTATTATTGTGAGTGACCAATCTATACGGCCTTTTCCAAAAAAGGCCGCTTGGCGTTTCCCCGGGTGTCTCGTAACCGATGAATAAATTGCAGTCCCAAATTGTCGAAATGCTGCTCAATAGCCTGCCCGGCGTATTGGCGGTTTACCGCTTTGGCAGTTGGGGAACTCGGCAGGAGCGAAGGGAGAGTGATATCGATTTGGCGGTTTTGCCATTACAGCCATTGCCCCCCCTTGCCCGCTGGGAAACAGCCCAAAAATTGGCGCAAATGCTTTCACGCGATGTGGATTTGGTGGATTTGCGCGCCGCCTCAACCGTGATGAGGTTGCAGGTTATCGCACAAGGAGAACGACTCTATTGTCGCGATGAGGCTGCGGTTGGACTATTCGAGACCACTGTTTTTTCGGAATATGCCAGATTGAACGAAGAGAGGCGCGAAATACTGGCAGATATCCGGGCAAGGGGAAGCGTATATGCCGGATGACGTTTTGCTCAACAAGGCTGGAATCATTGAGCGGTGCCTGGCACGAATTGACGAAGAATATCGAGATCACGAAAATGAACTCGATACGGACTTCACGCGGCAGGATTCGGTCATCCTCAATTTGCAGCGCGCCTGCGAGGCGGCTATCGATGCGGCGATGCATATTGTGCGCCTGAAACGCCTCGGGGTTCCTCAGGAAAGTCGGGATGCCTTTGCCATGCTGCATCAGGCGGGGGTGCTGCCTGGAGAATTGTCTGAACATCTCCAGGCGATGGTGGGGTTTCGTAATATCGCAGTGCACGATTACCGAAAGCTTAACCTCGATATTGTACGGAGCATCCTGCAGCACCGCGTTTTCGACTTCCTGGAATTTTCGAAGATCATCCTGAAAATTGCTTTATAGGCAGCTATGGCGAAACAATTTTCTTGGGCGAACGAAAGATAGGCGGCCTGAATATGAAAGCAAAGGTATGAGTGCGACGGACAAGATCAAGGCGGCGATCTGGGAGGCGGATCGCCACGTGGAAACGCTCGCTGAAGCGCTTGCCGAGTGGGATCGTTCGCCAGCCACCTCATGGGCACCGCTGGATTGACGTGAAAATCCTTCTAACTGGCAAGAATGGCCAGGTCGGGTGGGAGCTGCAGCGCACCCTGGCCACCTTGGGTGAGGTGGTCGCCGTCGACCGCCAGGGGATGGATCTGGCCAACCCTGATTCGATACGAAGCGCCATCCGAATAATCCGGCCGGATTTGATCGTCAACGCCGCCGCCTATACCGCTGTCGACAAGGCGGAGAGCGAACCCGAACTGGCCATGGCGATCAACGGCATCGCGCCCGGCGTCATGGCGGAAGAGGCCAAACGGCTTGGTGCCGCCATGATTCACTATTCCACCGATTATGTGTTCGATGGCGCCAAAACCTCGCCCTATACCGAAGAGGACATTCCCAACCCGCTCAGTGTTTATGGCAAAACCAAGCTTGCCGGCGAACAGGCAGTCCAGGCTGCGGGCATCCCCCATCTGATTTTCCGCACCAGTTGGGTATACGGCCTGCGCGGCAGGAACTTCCTGCTGACCATCCTGCGGCTGGCAAAGGAGCGGGACGAATTGAAAATCGTGGACGACCAG
>JAUYEK010000130.1 GCA_030691435.1 Sulfuricella sp.
CGAACCTACGAATGCCGGAATCAAAATCCGGTGCCTTACCACTTGGCGACTCCCCAATTTAACTTACAAAATCATACAAAGGATGTCTGTCCATGCCCTTTGCGATAAAACCGGCCATCTGCGCCGGCTTCTTGGAAAACACTTTATGCGCCTCTTCCTCGCTCGAAAACGCGGCAAAAACACACGCTCCCGATCCGGTCATCCTGGCATCGCCGAAGGCCTTGAGCCAATCCAGGCACTCGGCAACCTGCGGGTACTTCCGGCACACCACAGGCTCCAGATCATTTCTTCCGCAGCCCGTTGAAAAGTCCGACATTTTGATAGGTTTCGTATCGCGTGTCAATTCCCTGCCGGTAAAAATCTCTGCCGTGGATACTGCCACCGGCGGCACCAGCACCACATACCAGGCAGGCGGAAGCGCAACCGGCTGGAGCTTTTCGCCCACTCCCTCGGCAAAAGCGCTCTCGCCGAACACGAATACCGGCACGTCGGCACCGAGGCGCAAACCCAGCTCCTGCAACACTTGGCGGCTAAGGTTCAGGTTCCACAAGCGGTTCAGCGCCAGCAGCGTAGTCGCGGCGTCGGAGCTGCCACCGCCCAAGCCGCCGCCCATCGGCAAACGCTTCTCCAGAACGATATCCGCGCCGAAGCGGCATCCGGTTTCCTGCTGCAGCAGGCGCGCGGCGCGCACCGTGAGATCCTGTTCCGGGTCCAGGCCGGGCAGCGGATTCACCCGCCGGATCACGCCATCATCACGGACAGTAAAAGAAAGACTATCGCCGTAATCGACGAAACGAAACACCGTTTGCAATAAATGGTAGCCGTCCGGCCGCCGGCCCACCACGTGCAGAAACAGGTTCAGCTTGGCCGGGGCGGGGAAGGTGGTTGTCATCCGGGATTGTCCATTGCGTTTCGTGAAAATCGTGACACCCCTGTAGGAGCGGCCTTGGCCGCGATAGCCGCCAATCGCGGCCAAGGCCGCTCCTACACTAAAATCCATTGGTTTAGGCTAATGGACAACACGGGATCAAGGCAACACCCAGTCATCGATCACCAGCCTGACCCGCAGACGCTCGCCCAGCGTCACTTCCAGCTTGGCCGGCAACAGAATCCCCTGCACTATCCGGTAACCGAGATAATCGACGCGCCAGCCATCCTGACGCAGGGTACGAAACTGCAAATTATCGTCCAGTTCGCCTTCCGCCGCACCGTCCGGTGCGGGGCGACCCATCACCCAGTATTGCAGGCCGCGCGCCGGCAGGCGCCAGCCCAGCGCTTCCTCGGTCAGGCTTTCCACGTCCGAGGCACGGTAGCCCCGGCCCTCTGCGGTCTCCAGCGAGGTGCCGGCAGAATTGCTCACAATGCGGGCGACACCCTGCCCCAGCGGGGAAAGGATGAAAATCTCGTCCTCCCCGGCAGCGTGACTCCACCGCAGCGAACCGGAAAAACTCTCGCCGTTGTGCGACACGGCGATCCGGCCTGCCAGCCGGAACAGGCCATCGGCAGCGCTGTCGGCCTGCGGGCGGGCGGCGGATTCAAGCTCCGGTGGCGGCACCGGCAGTTCGGCGCAGCCCGCCAGCAGCATGGGAAAACAGAGGACGACAAGTAAACCTTTAATGAGGTGAGGGGTGAGGGGAGAGGGGTGAGCCGGAGAGTCAAAACCCCCACCGCACCGGTTTTGATCTTTCCCCTCACCCCTCACCCCTAACAACGTCTCACCGCGCGG
>JAUYEK010000134.1 GCA_030691435.1 Sulfuricella sp.
CAACCCAACCTACATGACTAGACAATGCGCGACCGCTTTACAACCTGGTTCCCGGCCGTACTGCTGGTGCTGCTGGCGATGCTGACGTTCTGGCTCGACCGCACCGTGCAGCCGCCGCAGCCGAAAAATGACGGTAGCAGCCGGCATGACCCCGACTATACCGTGGAAAACTTCACCGCCACCCGCATGGGCATGGGCGGACTGCCGCACCATACCCTGACCGCCGCCAGGATGGTGCATTACCCGGATGACGACAGCACCCATCTCGACAGGCCGCATTTCACCCGCTTTGAAAGCGGAATGGCGCCGATACACATCCAGTCGGCCAAGGGGCTACTGTCGAAGGAAGGGGAACACGCCCATTTCACCGGCAACGTCGTGGTCACGCGCGACGCCTTCGACGGCAAAAGCATCTTGACGCTCACGACCAGCTACCTGCATGTTATTCCGGACAAGGATCTGGCGCTGACCGATAAGCCTGTTAACATTAGGGACGCACGTACCAATGTCGACGCCATTGGTTTAGAATTGAACAACAAAACCCACGTGATGAAACTGTTTTCACACGTCAAAGGCCGTTATGAAAACCCCAACCGATAAAGTAAAACTCGCGAAGCGAGGCCTCGTCCCTCAGGTCGGAACAAGCGCCCTTCACGTTCGCCCCCAAATCAAAACCAGCGCCTTTCTCATTTGCCTCCTCTCCCGCTCGCGGGAGAGGATTGAGGAGAGGGCAGTCCGCTTGCGGGAGAGGGTTGGGGAGAGGGCATCCCTCATTCTCTGCCTGTGGACAGCATTACTGCTTATCGCCGCGCCCTGGGCTCATGCGGAAAAAGCGGATCGGGACAAGCCCATTAACCTGGAGGCGGACACCGCCACTGTGGACGACGCCAAGAAAGTCAGCATTTACGAAGGCAATGTCATCCTCACCCAGGGCACGCTGCAAATCCGCGCCAACAAGCTGGTGGTCACGGAGGATGCCGAAGGTTTCCAGCTCGGGACGGCTTATGG
>JAUYEK010000325.1 GCA_030691435.1 Sulfuricella sp.
CAATCCCAGCATACCTGTGCGGGTGAAAGTCGGGCTGTCTGTTGTCCTCACTCTGGTTCTGGCGCCCGTTCTCGGTAGCATGCCAGCGGTGGAGCCGGGTTCTGCGATCGGTCTTCTGATTCTGGCGCAACAAATCGTGATCGGCGTGGCGATCGGATTCACCATGCGCATCATCTTCACTGCGGTGGAAATGGCCGGTAATATTGCCGGTATGCAGATGGGTCTAGGATTCGCTACCTTCTTCGATCCGCAAAATGCTGCCCAGATTCCCGTGGTGGGACAGTTTCTTGGACTGCTCGCCACATTGCTGTTTCTTGTCTTGAACGGTCATTTATATATGATCGAGGTGTTGGCGCAAAGCTTCCAGGCGCTACCGGTGGCGCCACAACCTTTTTCCGCGGCCGGCTGGCGCGCTCTGGCGGGCTGGGGAGGCGAGATATTTCTCGCCGGGTTGCTGCTTTCCATGCCGATCATGGCAGCCCTGTTGATCACCAACCTGGCGCTGGGCATCATGACTCGCGCCGCGCCGCAGCTCAATGTGTTCTCGGTCGGATTCCCGATCACGCTGGCAGCCGGATTTGTCGTGCTTGCCATTGCCATGCCCTATTTCGTTCCCTTGTTTGACCGCCTGCTCCATGATGCACTGCAGATGGCGATGCAAGTCTTGCGTCTGGCAAATCCCGCAACACCCTGATGGCTCCGGATATTCAGTTTGTCTCCGCGCCTTCCGAATGGGTGGTGCGTTGTGCGCCGCTTATCCGTGGCGGCGGCCGGGTATTGGACGTTGCTTGCGGAACCGGCAGGCACGCGCGCTTCCTGATTCAGGCAGGGTTTCAGGTCGAAGCGGTGGATCGCGATACCTCCGCATTGGCCTTTCTGGCCGGTGTCGTGACACGCCAGGCTGACCTTGAAGGCGAACCCTGGCCGTATTCTGTCGGGGAGTTCGATGGCATTGTGGTAACCAACTATTTGCATCGCCCTCTGTTTTTGCACCTGTTCGAAGCGCTCGCGGCGGGCGGGGTGCTGATTTATGAAACTTTTTCCGAAGGCAATCAACGGTTAGGCAGGCCGCGTAACCCGGACTATCTCCTCAAGTCCGGTGAGTTGCTTGAACAAGTAAAAGGGCGACTGGAAGTCAACGCTTATGAGGAGTTGTGCGTTTTACAAAATAAACGTGCCGTGGTGCAGCGGATTTGTGCGGTAAAGGCCGCCAGGTAATTTTTCATTTAACCCTTTATTTTTTCCGGGAACACCCGATATAACAATTACGGACGCCAGAAAACAAATGGGCGGATAAAGCGGAGGTGGATCATGTTAATGACTATGGATATGTGTTCTGTCAA
>JAUYEK010000135.1 GCA_030691435.1 Sulfuricella sp.
ACGCGCGAATTGGCGGCGAAGCGCTCGATGATTTCCTGTTCGAAGGTGCGGATCATCACGATGTCGCTCATGCGTGAGATCACCTGGGCGGCGTCCTCCACCGGTTCGCCGCGGCCCAGCTGCGAGTCGCGGGTGTTGAGGTAGATGGCGCTGCCGCCGAGCTGCTGCATGCCGGCTTCGAAGGAGAGCCGGGAGCGCGTGCTCGCCTTCTCGAAAATCATCACCAGCGTGCGGTCATGCAGCGGGTGGTAGGTTTGGTAGGCCTTGAACTGCTCCTTGATCCGGCGCGTGCGTTCGAACAGGTGCTCGTACTCGTCGCGGGTCAGGTCGTTGAATTGCAGGAAATGTTTGATCTGCATAAATGCCACCGAGGCGCTTATTTCTGCGCGAGAAAATCCTTGATCAGCGGCGCGAGCATGTCCACCACTTGCTGTGCCTCGTCGCGCTTCATGACCAGCGGCGGCAGCAGACGTACTACGCTGTCCGCCGTAACATTGATAATCAGGCCTTGCGCCAGCGCCAGCTTGACCAGATCGCCGCAGGGGCGGTCCAGCTCGACGCCGATCATCAGCCCGGCGCCGCGTACCTGGACAACGCCGGCCGTGCCTGCCAGTTGCTTGCTCAAGCCGTCGCGAATGAACGCGCCGATTTCAGCGGCCTGCGGGCACAGGTTTTGTTCCTCGACCGCTTCCAGCGTCGCCAGCGCGGCAGCGCAGGCCAGCGGGTTGCCGCCGAAGGTGGAGCCGTGGTTGCCGGGCTTGAATACCTCAGCGGCAATGCCTTTCGCCAGGCAGGCGCCGATTGGGAATCCCGAACCGAGGCCTTTGGCCAGAGCCATGACGTCGGGGGTGATGCCGGTCTGCTGGAAAGCGAACATCGAGCCGGTGCGGCCGATGCCGGTCTGCACCTCGTCCAGCATCAGCAGCCAGCCGTGGTTGTCGCAGATGCGGCGCAGCTCTTGCAGATAGGCGGGTTGCGGTATCTGGATGCCGCCTTCGCCCTGCACCGGTTCGACCAGGATGGCGACGATGTTCTTGTTGTGTTCGGCGATCTGGTTGATCGAGGTGATGTCATTGTAGGGGACGCGTACGAAGCCGCTCACCAGTGGCTCGAATCCGGCCTGCACCTTGCGGCTGCCGGTAGCGGTCAGCGTCGCCATGGTGCGACCGTGGAAGCTTTTTTCCATGACGATGATGGCGGGGCTGTCGATGCCCTTGTTGTGGCCATAAAGGCGGGCCAGCTTGATCGCGGCTTCGTTGGCTTCGGCGCCGGAGTTGCACAGGAATACCTTGTCCATGCCGGCCAGTTGCGCCAGCTTGGCGCCCAGTTGTTCCTGTTTGGGAATCTGGTACAGGTTGGAGGTGTGGATCAGCGTCTTCGCCTGTTCGCAGATCGCCTGGGCCAGTTTCGGATGCGCATGCCCCAGACCGTTGACGGCGACACCAGCGACCGCATCGAGATAGCGTTTGCCTTGTTCGTCCCAAAGCCACACGCCTTCACCGCGAGTAAAGGCGACGGGCAATCTGGCATAGGTGTTCATTAAATGTGACATATTAGGGTGAGCCGTTACTGCTTTAGAGTTGGACAAATGACCGCGCGAAAATACAAATGCACACGGCGGCATCAGCCGCCGTGTATTGGTACGCTAGAAAGCGTTATATTTAGCCAAACAACGGATACTTGCAAGAGAAATTTGTCCTTCAAACCAGCTTCAAGGCGTGGCTATCAGGGGTGGCAAAACAAAACAAATGCCCGGCTAGCTAAAGGCTGCCGGGCAAGCAAAACGGGCGCGCGGCAGCTGCTGCTGCGGCGAGTCTCAGGCCATCGCTTTGACGGCTGAGTTCAAACGGCTCTTGTGGCGTGAAGCTTTGTTCTTGTGCACGATTTTCTTGTCGGCGATGCTGTCGATCACGCTGACCGACTCCAGGTAAACTGCCTTGGCAGCTTCCTTGTCGCCAGCTTCAACAGCCTTGATCACCTTCTTGACCGCGGTGCGGAACTCGGAGCGCTGGCTGGTGTTGTGCTCGCGCTGCTTGTCGGACTGTCTTGCACGCTTTCTGGCTTGTGCGGTGTTTGCCATTGATGTAACTCCTTGGATATTGCTCTGCGGGGCAGACGAAACGCGCAATAATACTTTTCTTTCCTCCGGTTGGCAAGGGTGGCGACAACTCCTTGATATTGGCCATGTTCAATCAATGGGTTATCGCTAAAATTAGCAGTCTTCACGCAGGGCATGTTGACTAAAATTCCGTGGCACAGGCGTAAAAAAGCCCCGGCATGCCGGGGCTTTTTCTTAAACTACTGCAGGTTTACGCAGCTTGAATGTTTGAAGCCTGTTTGCCTTTAGGGCCGGCGGTCACTTCAAAACTGACCCGCTGGTTTTCTTGCAAGGATTTGAAGCCTCCTGCCTGGATCGCGGAGAAATGCGCGAACAAATCTTCGCTGCCATCATCCGGGGTAATAAAGCCAAAACCTTTTGCATCGTTAAACCATTTCACGGTACCTGTTGCCATTGTGTCACCTCAAATATCAAATTAATCCGGCCAGGAAATAGCCGGGTGAAGACGGGCAAATGCCCAGTCCATCGAATATCAAGGAAAAAACAGACCAACTTAATGAGGTACCGCAATTGAAACTTGAATTCCACAGACTTGCCTAAGACTACAGCAAAAACAGTTAAGTTCAATTTATTTTTTTCTGGGTTCGTCATTGCGTGCGGCATTACTTGCCTGGCCTTGATGTCCAGGGCATCGAAACTTACGCGACTTTCTCCTCTTCCGCCTGCTGCTGCAGCGCCCACATGTGTGCGTACACGCCGTCTCTGGCCAGTAGCTCCGGGTGCCGCCCACGTTCGACTATGCGCCCGGCATCCATGACCAGGATTTCATCGGCCTCGACCACGGTGGAAAGCCGGTGCGCGATGATCAGGCTGGTGCGGCTTCTGGCGATTTCCAGCAGCTCGGCCTGGATGGCTTTTTCGGTTTTGGTGTCGAGCGCGGAGGTGGCCTCGTCCAGAACCAGGATCACCGGATTCTTCAACAAAGTGCGGGCGATGGCGACGCGCTGTTTTTCGCCGCCGGAGAGCTTCAGGCCGCGTTCGCCGACCACGCTGTCCCAGCCTTGTGGCAGGGACTCGATAAAGTCCAGGATATGCGCGGCGTGGGCGGCGGCGATGACGTCATTGCGCGTGGCATCGGGGCGACCATAGGCGATGTTGTAGTAAATGCTGTCGTTGAACAGCACGGTGTCCTGCGGCACTACGCCGATGGCCGCGCGCAGGCTGTCCTGGCTGATGTGGCGGATGTCCTGGCCATCGATCCA
>JAUYEK010000140.1 GCA_030691435.1 Sulfuricella sp.
CTAGTATCCTTGCGCGGATGAATGCAACCGACCCGATATCCGACCGCAACGCTCTCGACCTGGCGCGCCAGGTGCTCTCTATCGAAGCCAAGGCAGTCGAGGCGCTGATTGCCAGGCTGGACGGAGAGTTTATCCGCGCCCTGCAATTGATTCTACACTGCCGCGGAAGGGTTGTGGTGAGCGGCATGGGCAAATCCGGCCACATCGCCCGCAAGATCGCCTCGACCATGGCCAGCACCGGCACGCCGGCGTTCTTCGTCCATCCCGGCGAAGCCAGCCACGGCGACTTGGGCATGATCGCCGACCATGACGTGCTGATCGCCCTGTCCAATTCCGGCGAGAGCCCGGAGCTGCTCACCATTTTGCCGATCATCAAGCGCAGGGGGGCGAAGCTCATTTCCATGACCGGCAACCCGGCTTCAACTATGGCGCGCGAGGCGGACGTGCACCTCGACGCCAGCGTGGCGCAGGAAGCCTGCCCTCTCGGTTTGGCGCCGACCGCCAGTACCACTGCGGCGCTGGCGCTGGGCGATGCGCTGGCGGTCGCGCTGCTCGATGCGCGCGGCTTCGGCGCGGAAGATTTCGCCCGCTCCCATCCCGGCGGCGCGCTCGGCCGACGCCTGCTGGTGCATGTCGGCGACCTGATGCACAGCGGCGATACGCTGCCCAAGGTGCCGGAAACGGCGCTGCTCACCGAGGCGTTATTGGAAATGTCGCGCAAGGGGCTGGGCATGACCGCGGTGGTGGACAATGCCGACCGCCTGCTTGGACTGTTCACCGACGGCGATCTGCGCCGCGCTCTCGACAAGACGCTCGACATCCGCGCCGCCAAGGTGGCCGAGGTGATGACCCGTAACCCGCGCACGATCGGCCCGGGCAAGCTGGCGGCCGAAGCCGTGCAGATGATGGATCAGCACCAGATCAACGGACTGCTGGTGGTGGACGCGGATGGCCGCCTGGTCGGCGCGCTGAACATGCACGACCTGCTGCGGGCAGGAGTGGTTTAAGATCAATTTAATCCACGGATTAACACAGATTACACAGATAAAAACCAACAGCCATTAACATAGCTCCTGCGGCGTTCAGTTGCCGAGTTAATGAAGGTTTTATCTGTGTAAATCTGTGTAAATCCGTGGCTGATTCTGGAATTTATAAATATGGACGCTTTCGAACGCGCAAAAAAAATTAAACTCGCCATCTTCGATGTTGATGGCGTGATGACCGACGGCAGCCTCTATCTGGCCGACGACGGCCAGGAATTCAAGGCTTTCAACTCCCTCGACGGCCACGGCATGAAAATGCTGAACCGCTCGGGCGTGGAGCTCGCGATCATCACCGGACGAACCTCGCAGCTGGTCGCGCTGCGCGCCATCAATCTGGGCGTGACCCATCTCTACCAAGGCTCGGAGGACAAGCTGGCCGCCTTTCTCGAAGTGCTGGAGAAAACCGGCATCGACCCTACAGAATGCGCCTACATGGGCGACGACGTGGTGGATCTGCCGGTGATGCGCCGCTGCGGGCTGGGCGTGTGCGTTCCCGCCGCCCCGGCTCTGGTCAAGCAGCATGCCCACTACGTCACCGAGCTGGCGGGCGGGCGCGGCGCCGTGCGCGAAGTGTGCGAGCTGATCATGCAGGCGCAGGGAACCTTCGAGGCGCAAATGGCGCCTTATCTGAAATGAACCTGACTATTCAGATAACGACTCAGGTCAAAGCAGATGTAGGTTGGGTTGAGCGGTTTTTTGCGATACCCAACAAACCCAA
>JAUYEK010000151.1 GCA_030691435.1 Sulfuricella sp.
GCGACTATACTGGGCATATGGACGGTGAAACTCTTGAAAGGATAAGACCGTGCAAGGAATCTGCCTGAAATTGTTTGTCAGCGAATCGCGGCTGCACAACGGCATGCTGCTTTACGAGTGGTTGCTCGAACAGGCCAAAGAAATGGGTGTTCTGGGCGGTACGGCGTTCCGCGCAATTGCCGGTTTCGGCCGTCACGGTCGCCTGCACGAGGAGGCTTTTTTCGAGCTTGCGGGCGAGTTGCCGGTTGAAATCGAATTCCTGGTCAGCGAGAAGCAGGCAGAACGCTTGCTGGATCTGCTCAAGTCAGAAAATTTGCGGCTGTTTTACGTCAAACATCCGACCGAATATGGGGTAAGCGCTTGACCCGATGACCGTTGCCGAGCGGCTCGTTCTTTTCCTCGCCGCCTTCCTCGTCAACTGGTTTTCCGCCCTTTCCGGCGGCGGGGCTGATCCAGTTCCCCATGCTGATTTCCTCGGCCTGCCATTCGGTGTGGCGCTGGCTACCCGGATATTTCATAAAAACGGAGCGATCTCGCTGACGGCTTTTGTAGGAGCGGGCTTGCCCGCGATTAACCCGTTATCCAGTCCTTCCAGGACTGTTCGCGGGCAAGCCCGCTCCTACAGGTAATCTTCTCAATCTGGCGATGTTTATGAAATATCCGGGTTAGGATAAATCCAGCGGTTGAGTAAGGTTCTGGCCGCCTCAGTGACTTCCGTCGCGGTCAGCCCAATCGGCCCGATACCTTGTTCCAGCAAATCGTCGGCTGCCGCGCCATGCAGGTAAACCGCCAGCAGCAGGGCTGATTGCGGCGTCAGCCGCTGGGCGATCAGGGCGGCGATCATGCCCGACAATACGTCGCCCATGCCGGCGCTGCTCATGCCGGGGTTGCCGGTGGTGTTGACGAACCATTCCCCTTCTGGCGTCGCGCAGATGCTGCCGGCGCCTTTCAGCACCACCAGGCTGTTGAACCGTTTCGCCAGCATGACGGCAGAAGTTACCCGCTCCTGCTGGATGTCGTGAGTGGTGCTGGACAGCAGCCGTGCTGCCTCGGCCGAATGGGGGGTGAGGATAGTGCCGCCCTTGCGGCTTCTCGTCAGTTCCCGCAGGTCGTCGCGGATGGAGAGCAGGTTGAGCGCATCGGCATCCAGTATCAGCGGCAGTTCGGTTTCCAGTGCCTGCCTGAGCCATTGAACCGCTTGCGGGGATTGCCCCAGGCCGGGGCCGACGGCGAGACAGTTCAGGTGGTCGAGCTGGAAGAGTTTTTCCGGCGAGCACAGCATCAGCTCGGGCTGGCCCATGTCCGCTGCCGGGGCGGCATCCGCCAGCAGTGCGGCATAGACTCGCCCGGCGCCCAGCTTGAGCGCGGCGCGTCCGGCCAGCAGCGCCGCGCCGCACATCGAGGGTGCGCCGCCGAGAATGCCGACGCTGCCGAGCATGCCCTTGTGGCTGTTGCGCGGGCGCGGCTTGAGGGCGGCGGCCACTTCGCTTTTCTCCAGCAGCCAGCCGGTGGGCTGGATAAGGGCGGCGGGGTCGATGCCGAGGGTGTCGACGTGGATTTCGCCGCAGTAGTCCGGCCCGTAGGCGGTGAGCAGGCCCGGTTTCAGCGCGATGAAAGTGAGGGTGTGGCTGGCGCGGACAGCGGCGCGGAAAGTCTGGCCGGCGTCGGCATCCAGCCCGCTGGGTACGTCCAGCGCCAGCACCGGCAGGTTCATGGTGTTGATTTCCCGCACCAGTTCCAGATCGCGTCCGCTCAATTCGCGCGCCAAGCCGATGCCGAACAGGCCGTCGATCACCAGATCCCATTTGCCATCGGCCGGAATGGCATCGAGCAGCTCTCCGCCAGCCTCTCGCCAGAGCTGCATGGCATTGGCGGCATCGGTCGGCAGCTTGGCGGCTTCCCCGGTAAACACGACGCTTACCTTGAACCACCAGGCCTTGAGGTGGCGTGCCGCCACCAGCGCATCGCCGCCGTTGTTGCCCGGCCCGGCGATCACCAGCACCGAGGTCTTGCCGGCCAGCAGTTCGCGCGCCAGTTTTGCCGCCGCCTGGCCGGCCCGCCCCATCGGGTCGGCGACGCCGGTTTCCAGCATCTTCTGCTCCAACTGGCGAATTTCGTGGGAGAAATAAATCGGGGTTTGCATGATTTTCTCTGTTGCCTCCGGACAGTCTTATAATGGGGCAAATATGCCGCCCGATCAACTGGCGGGCCCAGGATCGCCTGCCGTCACGCGCCGATTCAGACGGCTGTCTTTCTAAACGGCTTCCCGGAGCGTTTTCCTGGCATACACAGGTGCCCTTCATCCAAATTTGGCATTGAGCATCATTTAACCCGGATGTTGCATAAATTGACGCGCGCCCTCGCTGGTCTTTTGTTTCGTATGGAAACTTTGTTCAGTCGGTCGTATGAATAACTACGATACTCCCTCACAAAATTCCCCTACAAAACAAAATCCTGCGCGA
>JAUYEK010000155.1 GCA_030691435.1 Sulfuricella sp.
GAGCCGGTGGCTACCATCCTGTGCGGCGCAGGGGTGGTCACGCGGCGCGTCATGGAGGCGGCGGAAGCGGCGGGCCAAGTGTTCGCGGTAGACCCGACTTCGGCTGACGCTTCCTGTATCGGCGGCAATGTGGCAATGAACGCGGGCGGCAAGAAGGCCGTGTTGTGGGGCACCGCGCTCGACAATCTGGCCTCATGGCGGATGGTCGACCCCGATGGAAACTGGCTGGAGATTACCCGCCTCGACCATAACCTCGGCAAGATCCACGACATCGAAACCGCGCGCTTTCGCGTCAGCCGGCTTGGCCGCTACGGCAAGACCCTCGAGTCGGATGAGGTGCTGGAAATCCCCGGCAGCCATTTCCGCAAGGCCGGGCTGGGCAAGGACGTCACCGACAAGTTCCTCTCCGGCCTGCCCGGCATCCAGAAGGAGGGCTGCGACGGCATCATCACCTCGGCGCGTTTCATCCTGCACACCATGCCCAAGCATGTCCGCACCGTGTGCCTGGAGTTCTTCGGCCAGGTGCATCGGGCGGTGCCAGCCATCGTCGAGATCAAGGACTATCTGGATGCCCATCCGCTGACCGCGCTGGCCGGCCTGGAGCACCTCGACGAGCGCTACGTCAAGGCGGTCGGCTACGCCACCAAGGCGAACCGGGCGGAGCGCCCGAAAATGGTGCTGCTGGCGGACATCGCCAGCGACGATGAAGCCGCAGTGGGCGAGGCGGCTTCGCAAATCGTGCGCCTCGCCAATGCCCGCGGTGGCGAAGGTTTTATCGCCGCCAGCGCCGAGGCGCGCAAAAAATTCTGGCTCGACCGCGCCCGCACCGCCGCCATCGCCGCCCACACCAATGCCTTCAAGATCAACGAAGATGTGGTCATCCCCCTGCCGCGCCTGGCGGATTACAGCGATGGCATCGAGCGCATCAACATCGAGCTTTCGACTCGCAACAAACTCAAGCTGCTGGATGCGCTGGAAGAATTCATTCGCGGCGACCTGCCGCTGCACCGCGACGAAGAAGCGCCGCCCGATGCCGAACTGCTAGTCACACGGCGCGAAACCGCCCTGGCGCTGCTGCGCGACAGCCGCAAGCGTTGGCAGTGGCTGCTGGATAATCTCGACGCCAGCATCGAGAGTCCCGAGTTCCAAATCCTGAGTTCAGAAACAGTCCTGAGTCCTGAGTTGAAAGTCCCGAGTAAAAACCTCGGCAACCAGCACCCGGCACCCAACCCTCAGGACTCAGCACTCAGCACTCAGGACTTACCCGACTTGGGACTCGGGACTCAGCACTCGGCATTTCAAGTCCTACAGGATCACACCCTGCGCATCTCATGGAAAACGGAAGTGCGCGCCGAGCTGCACCGCATCTTCACCGGGCGCGAATACCTGCCGATCCTGGAAAAATGCGACGCGATCCACCAGAAAATCCTGAAGAGCAGGGTGTTCGTGGCATTGCACATGCATGCCGGCGACGGTAACGTGCATACCAACATCCCGGTCAACTCCGACGATTACGCCATGCTCCAGGAAGCCAACCAGGCGGTGGCGCGCATCATGCGGCTGGCCACCGACCTGGGCGGCGTGATTTCGGGCGAGCACGGCATCGGCATCACCAAGCTGGAGTATCTCGAGCCCGCGGCGATAGCCAGCTTCGCCGCCTACAAGGCCAAGGTCGACCCGCACGGCCATTTCAACCGCGGCAAGCTGCTGCCGGGGGCGGACCTGCGCAATGCCTACACCCCCAGTTTCAGCCTGCTCGAAGTCGAATCGTTGATCATGGAGCAGAGCGAGATCGGCGAAATCGCCGACTCGATCAAGGACTGCCTGCGCTGCGGCAAGTGCAAGCCGGTGTGCAATACCCATATCCCGCGCGCCAACCTGCTGTACAGCCCGCGCAACAAGATCCTCGCCACCAGCCTGCTGATCGAAGCCTTTCTGTACGAGGAGCAGACCCGGCGCGGGATTTCCCTCAAGCATTTCGACGAATTCAACGATGTCGCCGACCATTGCACGGTGTGCCACAAATGCCTCGCCCCCTGCCCGGTGGATATCGACTTCGGCGACGACTCGATCTCCATGCGCAACTTCCTGCGCAAGCAGGGCAAGAAGAAATTCAATCCCGGCAGCTACGCCGCGATGCTGTTCCTCAACGCGACCGATCCAACCACCATCAAGATCATTCGCAAAACCATGATCGAATGGGGCTACGCCGGACAGCGCCTGGGTTACCAGCTGGCGAAGCGTTTCGGCCTGATCGGCGGACAGACCCGGAATCCGCCCGCCACCGTGGGCAAGCCGCCACTCAAGGCACAGGTCATCCACATGATCAACAAGCCGATGCCGGGCAACCTGCCGAAGAAAACCTCGCGCGCCCTGCTCGGGCTGGAAGACCCGGCCATCGTGCCGGTGATCCGCAACCCCGCCAGGCTCAACGAGGATTCCGACGCCGTATTCTACTTCCCCGGCTGCGGCTCGGAGCGGCTGTTCGGCCAGGTCGGGCTCGCCACCCAGGCGATGCTGTTTCATCTCGGCGCGCAGACCGTGCTGCCGCCCGGCTACCTGTGCTGCGGCTACCCGCAGAATGCCGCCGGGCAAGTCGGCATAGCATAACGGATCACCACCGTTAACCGCGTGCTGTTCCATCGCGTGGCGAACACGCTGAATTACCTCGACATCAAGACGGTGATCGTGTCGTGCGGTACCTGCATGGACCAATTGCTGAAATATCAGTTC
>JAUYEK010000159.1 GCA_030691435.1 Sulfuricella sp.
ATGGGCTTCGTGACCCTCGGCTTCTTCATCTTCAACGCCTACGGTATCGAGGGCGCGCTGGTGCAGATGATTTCCCACGGCTTCAATTCCGCCGCGATGTACCTTTGCGTCTGCGTGCTTTACGACCGCATGCACAGCCGCATGATCGCCGACTACGGCGGCGTGGCGAACCGGATGCCGGTCTTCGCCGCCTTCTTCGTGCTGTTCGCCATGGCCAATTCCGGCCTGCCGGGAACCAGCGGCTTCGTCGGCGAATTCATGGTGATCATGGGCGCGGTCAAGGCCAACTTCTGGTACGCCTTCCTCGCCGCCGCCACGCTGATTTTCGGCGCCGCCTACACGCTGTGGATGGTGAAGCGAGTGATATTCGGCGCCGTGGCCAACGACCACGTCGAGCATCTCAAGGACGTCTCGCCGCGCGAGTTCCTGGTGTTGGGGCTGCTGGCCGTCGCGGTGCTCGGCATGGGGTTGTACCCGCTGCCGTTCACCGAGGTGATGCACCATTCGGTGAACAACCTGCTGTCGCATGTGGCGCAAAGCAAGCTTTAAGAGAGACATTGAATGATATTCACCATGCCCAACCTGACGCCTGCACTGCCGGAAATCTTCGTGCTGATCATGGCATCGCTGATCCTGGTGGTGGACCTGTTCCTGTCAGGCAAGAACCGCTACATCAGCTACGCTCTGACCCAGCTCACCCTGCTTGGTGCCGCCTGGATTACCGTCAGCACCAGCAGCCAGGAAGTCGTTCACACCTTCAACGGCATGTTCGTCGACGACGTCATGGCGGATGTGCTGAAAATGATGACCTATCTCGCCGTGGCGGTGATGCTGGTCTATTCACGCAGCTATATCCAGTTGCGCAACCTGTTCAGCGGCGAGTTTTTCGTGCTGGTGCTGTTCGCCATGCTGGGCATGATGGTGATGATTTCGGCCAGCCACTTCCTGACCCTGTATCTCGGCCTGGAGCTGCTGTCCCTGAGCCTGTATGCGCTGGTGGCGCTGCAGCGCGATTCGGCGCAGGCGACCGAGGCGGCGATCAAGTATTTCGTGCTCGGCGCGCTGGCTTCGGGCCTGCTGCTCTACGGCATGTCGATGATCTACGGTGCGACCGGCAGCCTGGAACTGAGCCAGGTGGCCGCCGCAGTCCAGCAAAGCGCCGGCAGCAGGACGCTGCTGGTGTTCGGCCTGGTGTTCATCGTCGCCGGCCTGGCCTTCAAGCTCGGCGCGGTGCCGTTTCACATGTGGGTACCCGACGTCTATCAGGGCGCCCCTACCGCAGTGACGCTGTTCATCGGCTCGGCGCCGAAGATCGCCGCCTTTGCCTTCGTCATGCGCCTCCTGGTCGAGGGCCTGCAGGGAATGGCGCACGACTGGCAGGGCATGCTGATCATCATGGCCGTGCTGTCGATGGCGATCGGCAATATCACCGCCATCGCCCAGACCAACATCAAGCGCATGCTGGCCTATTCCACCATCTCCCACATGGGCTTCCTGCTGCTCGGAATCCTTTCCGGCAGCCTGAACGGCTACAGCGCTTCCATGTTCTACGTGCTGTCCTACGTGCTGATGAGCCTGGGTACTTTCGGCATGGTTCTGCTCCTGTCGCGCAAGGGCTTCGAGGCGGAAAACATCGACGACTTCAAGGGGTTGAACCAGCGCAGTCCATGGTATGCCTTCATGATGCTGCTGCTGATGTTCTCCATGGCCGGCGTGCCGCCGACGGTGGGCTTCTACGCCAAGCTGTCCGTGCTGCAGGCGGCATTGCAGGCCGGCTTCGTCTGGGTGGTCGTGTTCGCCGTCCTGATGTCGGTGATCGGCGCTTTCTACTACCTGCGCATCGTCAAGCTGATGTATTTCGATGCGCCTGAGGATCAGTCGCCCATTTCCTCACAACCCGACGCCGGCGTGCTCATGAGCGCGAACGGGCTGGCCGTGCTGGCGCTGGGCATCCTGCCGCAGCCCCTGATGGCGCTGTGCGCCTATAGCATCCAGCGCTCACTGCTGTGACACAGGCACTGATCATCCTGGCATTGGCGTTTGTCGCTGCGAACCTGCCGTTCG
>JAUYEK010000162.1 GCA_030691435.1 Sulfuricella sp.
CAGGCTGGCCGGGGTACGGGTGCTGGTGGTGGACGACAACGAAACCGCGCGCGCGATATTCAGCGAGATACTGCGGCATTTCGGCATGCGGCCTGAAACCGCCGAGCACGGCGAACAGGCTCTGGAAATGCTGCGCCGCGCGCAACTTGAAACGGATCCCTTCCGCGTGGTGCTGCTCGACTGGATGATGCCGGGCATCGACGGAATAGAAACCGCGCGCCGGATTCGCCAGGAAGACCAGCCCTTGGGCACGATGCCGGCGATCCTGATGATTACCGCCTACAGCCAGGAAAAGCTCTCCTTCGAGGCCGAACAAGCCGGTATCGGCCATCTGCTGACCAAGCCGATCAGCGAGTCGACGCTGCACGATGCCATCGTCGAATCGCTGCTGGGGGACGAAATTGCCGGTCAGCGCCACCGCTATCGCCACAGTGCGCAGGCTCAAAGCCGCGACTTGAGCGCATTGCGCGGGGCGAGCGTGTTGCTGGTCGACGACAGCCCGCTTAACCGCGAGGTGGCGATTGAATTCCTTAACGACGCGGGGCTTGCCATCGACGAGGCGGTCAATGGCCGCGAAGCGGTGGAAAAAGTATTTTCCGGCGATTACCAATTGGTTTTGATGGACATCCAGATGCCCGAGATGGACGGCATCACGGCCACCCGGCTGATACGTGCCGACCCGCGCTTCCGCGATCTCCCCATCATCGCCATGACCGCGCACGCCATGGCCGGCGACCGCGAGCACAGCCTGGAAGCAGGCATGAACGACCACATCACCAAGCCGATCGATCCCGAGGTGCTGTATGCCGCGCTGCAACACTGGATAGTCTGCGCCCCCCCAAAAAAAATCCCGGTGGCCGCACGGACGGAAACTGCTTCGACACCGGAATTTTTTCTCCGGCTGGACGGCATAGACACCCGCGAGGGACTGCGCAACCACATGGGCAAGGAAGCTTTTTACCTGCGCATCCTGCGAATTTTCCGGCGCGACTTCAGCGACGCCGGCAGCCGCATGCGCGACCTGATCGAGCGCGGCGAACTAGGCGAAGCAAGGCGCCTGGCGCACTCGCTCAAATCCGGCGCCGCCACCATCGGCGCGATGGAACTTTCCGCCCACGCCAGGGAACTCGAGCTGGCGCTTGCCGAGGGGCGAGCGGCATCCGCGCTGGTGGAGAGCTTTGCCGAATCGGCGCGTCATATCGCATTGTCTCTGGATGCGTTGCCCGCCGAAGAGCAGGCCCCCACCACGACCGCGCAAGGCGCCGACATCGCGCCGTTGCTGACCAAGCTCGAAGTGCTTTTGGCCGATGACGATGCCGCTGCCGACGATGCCTTCCTGGCGCTACGGAATACCATCTCCGACCCCAACCTTGACGACTTGCTGGGCAGGATAGGCGATCTGATCGAAGATGTGGAATACAAAAAGGCGTTGGAACTGCTCGCCGAAGCCAGCCTGAGCATGAAAGGAAAAACCACATGACGCAAAAACATTCGATACTGGTGGTCGACGACGAAAAGCAGAATCGGACGCTGCTTTCCGAACTGCTCAAGGACGATTATAAAATTTTACTCGCCAAGAACGGTGCGCAGGCGCTGGAGCGGGCGCGCAAGCATCTTCCCGACCTGATCATGCTGGACGTGCTGATGCCGGAAATGGACGGCCACCAGGTGATACGCGAACTCAAGTCAGACGAACTGACCTGCGACATCCCGGTGATTTTCATTTCCGCGCTGGATTCTGCCTGCGACGAGGAAAAAGGGCTGGAACTAGGGGCGCTGGATTACATTTCCAAGCCCTTTCATCCCCCCATCGTGCGGGCGCGGGTGCGCAACCACCTCTCCCTGTGCGCCGCGCTGAGCCAGTTGCGCGCCCAGAAACAGTCCCTGGAAGAGGCCGCCGTGCTGCGCGACGATGTCGAGCGGATCATGCACCATGACCTCAAAAACCCGCTCAACGGGATTCTAGGCGCGGCGCAAATGATGCTCAGCGACAGCCCCACCGAAGATGAGAGCATCGAATGGGCCAAAATGATCGAGCGATCCGGCTACACCATGCTGGACATGATCAGCCGCTCGCTCGACCTGTACAAGATGGAGCAGGGGCTTTACCGCTTTGAGCCGCAGCCGGTCGATCTGATCCCCATCCTGAAGCGGGTTATCAGCGACAATGGCGCACTGGTGCGCATGCTCCATCTTGGCGTGGCATTGAACGTCGGCGACCATGAAGCGGGTGGCAGCGAGGTTTTCCTGGTGCCCGGCGATGCCCCCCTTTGCTATTCGATGCTGGCCAACCTCATCAAAAACGCCATGGAAGCATCAAATGAGCAAGGCAGCGTCGCCATCGGCCTGCGTTGCGGTGTCTCCGGCTCGACGGTCAGCATACGCAACCAGGGCGAAATACCCGAAGAGATACGCGAACATTTTTTCGAGAAATATGCGACCTCAGGAAAGTTCAGCGGTACCGGCCTGGGAACCTACTCCGCCCGCCTGATGATGCAAACCATGGGCGGCGACATCGGCTTCGAAACCTCGGCGGAAAGCGGAACGGAAGTGATGGTACGATTCCCGCTGTTTTCCGGGGATTTCGCCGCGATGAATTAACCAGGAAAAAGCAGTTCAAGCCACGGAGAACGGCAATCAATCCAGATTATCCATTAGAGCCAAAACACCGCTGTGGGAGCGGCGCCAACCCTCTCTCCAACTCTCCCCCAAAGGGGGAGAGGGCGATCGTCCCTTCCCCTTCAAGGGGAAGGGTGGGGATGGGAGTTGGCCGCGATTTGCGGCCGCATTCGCGCCGGGGGCGGCGCTCCTACAGGCACGAACATTCCAATGGACAATCTGGGATAAACACACCGAACTGATGGTCTTCTCTTGCTACGATTCGACTGGCTCGACGAATGGCATCGACCGCGTGGTTTTTTCCATGACGATCATGCCTGCATGGGGCTCGTTGATCCCGGCGGCGAAATACAGGAAGCGAAAGATTTCATCTGCCCGATGGGCCGGAACCAGTGCCGTGATGATTTCCCTCTCACTATAGAAAAGCTTCTTTGCCTGAACATTGCCGACCCCGATCCCGCGCGCGTGGTGGACAAATGCGTCGTTGATGTCCATTTCCTTGCGCAGTTCCTCAAGCACGCGCTGCCCACGTCCTGCCGGACAAAAACAGGTGATGGCCTTGTAATGGGTTGCGCCCGGTTTCATGATTCCGAATCGGTGAACTTTTCAATGAGTTCGGCCGGGATGTGGGTGGCCATTTTTTCCAGCGGCGTGATGTAGGCCATCCCCATGCCGGGAGTGTCCAGCTTGGCGGTGGTGAAAATGCGCTCGAAGATATGGTCAGCCTGATCGGTGGAGGCCACGATGTAGATGACCTCCTTTTCCGCGTTGACCGTCACGCCGAGAACGCCCATGTGGCGCTGGCGCACACCCATGCCGCGGGCGTAAAACACGGTCGCTCCCTGCGCGCCGGCCCTGCGGGCGGCACGCACCACTTCATCGGCCACGCCACGCTGAACAATCGCCGTGATCAGCACCGCATCCGTCAATACGATAATTTCGTCGCTCATTCCAATATCACCCTTGCGCGCCGCTCCAGGGCGGTCCTCATGCGTATCCACAATCCCACCGCCAGCACGCTGACGATCGGGCCTACCGAAGCCATCGCCAGAATGCCGAACCCATCCTGCACTCCGACCGCCTTGCCCAGCCCCAAACCCAACGCGAGCACCAAGGGAACCGTCACCGGCCCGGTGGTAACGCCAGCGCTATCCCAGGCGAGGTTGACGTACTCCTCGCCGGAAAATAGGGTCATCAGCAGGGCGAGCATATAACTGGGCAACAGCAGCCAGGCAATCGGCAAATTAAAAATGATCTTGGCTACACCGATCGCTGTGCCGACACCCACCCCGAAAGCGACTGCCCTGATCAAAGTGCTTTTGGCGAAAGCACCATCGGTCAATTCCTGCACCGTCATGCCCATGGCGTTCAGGGCGGGCTCGGCGAGCGTTGCGCCAAAACCCAGCAACAAAGCAAACAGCAAGGTCAAGGCTATGCCAATACCGTGGGAATACAAAGGCGAACCCGGAACCGACTCGAAACGGGAGAATGAGGCCGGAAAAAGTTCGCCAGCCTGTGCGCCAAGCGTGGTCAGACCATAATCCAGGCCGATTGAGAACAGGGCCATGCCGAGTATGGCCAGCACAACGCCATACACGATAATATTGAGGTGCTGCTGCTTCTCCTTCAGCAGGAAACGCTGCACCACCCACAGGAACAACACCAGCGGCAGGATCGCGCGCAACGCCATAAAGATGTCGGCAAACGGCTCCATGTGCTGTCCATTCTCGCTGGGTGCGGTTGCCAGCAGGCTTTCGAGCGGAACATCGACCATCCACCCCCATTCCACGAACAGCCCCAGCAGCATCACCGCCATCACCGGGAACAGGGAGGCGAGTGTGACGATGCCGAAGCCGGAAAGCGGGTTGTCCTCCCGACCGGTAGCCGCGGAAACGCCGATACCGACAGCCAGAACCAGCGGAACCGTTACCGGCCCGGTGGTGATCGCGCCGCAATCCCAGGCCAGTCCGAGTATCGGGGCCAGCCTGGGATCGGACGCCAGGTATGCTGTAAGCATCAGACACGGAGGCACTGCGATAAACAGAATGGTCTTCAGGCGCCAGTTGAAATAGAAGCGCAGGATGCCGACCAGCACGGCAAGTCCGACCCCGATCGCCACGGCGAACACCAGCCAGTGCACCCGGTCATGCAAAAGACTATAAAGGTGAGGCGCGGTTTCCGCGCTGGTCAGGCTGCCGGCCGCCTTGAGCGCCCCGATGGCCGGCTCGGCCAGCGTTGCCGCAGCCCCCAGCACAAAAGCCACCAGCGCTACGCTCATCAGGGACGACCGGCCCGGCATGGTATAGCCGATATTCTCGCTGAAGGGCATCAGGCCGTGCTTCACCCCTTCCATGAACAACATCAGGCCGACCATGATGCCGACGAGACCCAGGGCCACACCCCCGGGATTAGCCACCCGAACATGCAACACGGCCAGCAGGAACAGCACCATGAACATGGCCAGTGGCACTACCGCCCGAACCTGATCGAGAAAACGCAAACCGACATAAGGCGCGATCAGGCGGTACATATCCACCGCGCGCAGACGCAAACGGCGCCGCAACGGCGCATGTGCCGTCACCGCGTTGTAGCTGATGGCATGCTGCCGGTGCCGGACGGCGCCGAGATAGTCTCCGTAACGGATGCGGGTCTTCATCGCTGGTTCGGGATTGGGACAGAGGGTGAAAGTATCGCACACTCCGGCATGGCAACATTGATTATTGCGACTTGGCCAGACCGGCGCGCGGCAAGTATTTTCTTGACTAACCCCCGGTTTAAGGCTTTAATAGCGCGCTTTGGTTTTGGCTGGTTTGATCTTTCATTCCGAGCAAAATCAGACCCCGCTTAATATAGATAGCATGGCCCGGTAGCTCAGTCGGTAGAGCAGAGGATTGAAAATCCTTGTGTCGGTGGTTCGATTCCGCCCCGGGCCACCAATCTTCAAGGCCGACTGTTCTCAGTCGGCCTTTCCTTTTCCGCGATTCCCGCACACTACACGTGGTTCCGCCCAATTCTGCATGTGCCACGCCTCTGGTGGGATCTGAAAATTCATGCCCGTTTCCGCCGCCGTTCGACCATTTTTTGCTTTCTGTTCTCAACAAATAGTGGAGAACCGCGCGCATTTGGCACACGCGGTACACCTTTGCCGGGATGCATGAAAGTCAATTTTTATGTATAATGGAATAACTTTTAGCCTTAGATGTTGTCTATTATTTTGTGCGTGGCTGAATTGTAGATAAATCCTTAAATTTATGCCTCGCCGTATTAATCGGGAAGAGCTTATGCTCGGCGCGCTCCCGACACAATGAAAAGGGACAACGATATGCAGGGTATGACCAAGAACGATCTGATTATTCGTATCGCCGGCGAAGGTGGCGAGGGGATTATTTCCGCTGGCGACTTCATCACGCAAGCCTGCGCGCGCATGGGCCTCGAGGTCTATACGTTCAAGACGTTCCCGGCGGAGATCAAGGGCGGCTACGCGATGTACCAGCTGCGTACCTGCCCCCAGCGCATCTACAACCAGGGCGATACTTTCGACATCCTTTGCGCGTTCAACGGCGAGGCCTACGACCTGAACCGCGACCGGCTCAAGCCGGGCACGGCCTTCGTCTACGACAGCCCGGGCGGCGACTTCGAGCCGGATATTCCGCCCGGCGTTCATGCCTACCCCATCCCCATGACCCTGACGGCACGCGAGCTGAACAGTCCGAAAGCCAAGAATATGGTGGCCATGGGCGCCTTGTCCACTCTGTTCAACATCCCTGAAGCCGCTTTGCGCGAGGTGCTTTCCGCCAAATTCGCGCGCAAGGGCGAAGCCGTGGTTCAAGGCAACCTGGCGGCTTTCGAGCGGGGCCGCGAACTGGCATCGGCGCTGAAAAAGACCGATTCCTTTGCCATCAAAGCGGCCGAAACCAAGCGCGATGTGGTAGTGATGTCGGGCAACAACGCCGTCGGCCTGGGCGCCCTGATCGCGGGGGTGGAATTCTTTTCCGCTTATCCCATTACCCCGGCGACCGAAATCGCGCAGTATGTGTCCAAGCATCTGCCCAAGCGCGGCGGCACCTTGATCCAGGCCGAGGACGAGATCGCTTCCATCTCCCATGTGGTCGGGGCATCCTATGCCGGCAAGAAGGCCATGACCGCCACTTCCGGCCCCGGCCTGGCGCTGATGAGCGAGATGCTGGGCATGGCCTTCATGAGCGAAACCCCGTGCGTGGTGGTGGACGTGCAGCGCGGCGGCCCTTCCACGGGCTTGCCCACCAAACACGAACAGTCGGATCTGTTCATGGCGGTACACGGTTCCCATGGCGATGCCGGACGCATCGTGCTGTCCGTGGAAGACGTGAAGGACTGTATCGACCTGACCGTGGCGGCCTTCAACCTGGCGGAGAAATACCAGTGCCCGGTGCTGCTGCTTTCCGACAGTTCCCTGGCGTTCTCGACCCAGACCATGCCTTATCCGAACCCGGACAGCTATGTCAATGTGGGCCGCAAGCGCTGGGACGGCGAGGGCGAATACCGGCGCTATGCGCTGACCGAGGACGGCATTTCGCCCATGGTCGATCCGGGCACGCACGGCGGCATGCACATCGCCACCGGCCTGGAACACAACGAGGCCGGCGCGCCCAACTACTCGGCGGCCAACCACGAGACCATGCAGGCCAAGCGTTTCGGCAAGCTCAAGGGGGTCATCAACGATTTCCCCGCCGTGGAAGAGGACGGGGAGGGCGAAGCCGACATCGGCATCATCGCTTGGGGCGGCACCATCGGCGTGGTGCGCGAGGGATTGCAACGGCTGCGCGCCGAAGGCTACCGGGTCAAGGGTTTCTATCCCAAGCTGCTGTGGCCCCTGCCGGTGGAGCAGTTCGAGCGCTTCGGCGCTTCCTGCACCAGGCTGTTGCTGCCCGAGGTCAATTACCTGGGGCAACTCGCCCATTTCGTGCGCGCGGAAACTTCGTTGCGCCCCGAGTCCTACACCATTTGCGGCGGGCTACCCTTCACGCCCGACATGATAGTCCGTAAAGTCAAGGAGATGCTGGCATGAACGACACAGCCCAGAAACACCTGCACCGGGTCGAACTCAAGTCCAAGGAATACAAAAGCGACATCCCCGTGGTCTGGTGCGGCGGTTGCGGCCACCACGGCGTACTGACAGGCTTGCTGCGGGCGCTGTCGGAACTCGGTGTCGATCCGAACTTTCTGGTGAATGTTTCCGGCATCGGTTGCTCCTCGCGTCTGCCGTATTTCGTGCAGTCCTACAAGATGCACACCCTGCACGGTCGCGCGGGCCCGGTGGCCACGGGCGTCCAACTGGCGCGCCCCGATCTGGCCGTGGTGGTTTCCGGCGGCGACGGCGACGGCTTCTCTATCGGCGGCGGGCACATGCCGCACCTGGCGCGCAAGAATATCAACATGACTTACGTGCTGATGGACAACCATATCTACGGGCTGACCAAGGGGCAGGTATCGCCCACCTCCCGCAGCATCCTGAAAGCCTACACTACCCCTTACGGCGGCGTGGACGAACCCATGGACCCGATTCTGTACATGCTCACCTATGGCGCCAGCTACGTGGCTCAAGCCTTCGCCGGCAACGTCAAGATGGTCACGCAGCTCATCAAGGACGGCATGGAGCACAAGGGATTTTCCTTCATCAATGTCCTCTCCCAGTGCCCGACCTTCAACCAGATCGACACTGCCGCCTACTTCAAGAGCATCTGCAACGAAGCCGTCGCCGATCACGACGTATCCGATCTGGATGCCGCCATGCACGTGGTCAATCAGGCGATACGCGAGGAGCGCGTGCCCACCGGCCTGTTATACAAGGTCGAGCGCGCCACGCTGGACGAGCGCATGGCCGCGCTGGTGGAACATGTAGGCGGGCACCCGGATTACGACCTGAGAAAGATCATCGACCTTTCCCGCCCGTAAATCCTAAAAAAGCAGTTCAGCCACGGATTAGCACAGATATACACGGATTATCAATGAGTTGCCACCATCACCCCAGGCACCTTTTGGGTGAGAGGTGAACCCACAATAACACATTGTTTTATCTGTGTTAATCCGTGTTTATCCGTGGACAAAAGAGGTTTTAAGATCAATCTCACTCATGACAAACGATAGCGACAATTCGCAAACCATCAACCTGACCATCAACGGGGTGGCTGTCGCGGCATCCGCGGCGATGACCCTGGTCGAGGCCGCCTGGCACGGCGGCGTGCCGCGCGTGACGGCGGTGAGCTGTCTCGAAAGCGTGTGCGGCTCCTGCCGCGTGCTGTTGCGGCGCGGCAAGGAGGTGACGGTGAACCTCGCCTGCCAGACCTTTGTCGAGGAGGGTATCGAGGCCGTGTTCCTGCCGCCGCAGGTGCCCCCGCTGCATCACTACGAAATCGGCGACTTCACCGATGGCTGGAACATCCAGGCGCGTTTCCACGAGATATTTCCCGAGGCGTCCCATTGCCGGAATTGTCACGGCTGCGTGCGTTCCTGCCCCAAGGGGATCGATGTCGAGGGCGCTATTGCCTTGGCGGCGGCGGGCCATTTCCGCGATGCCGGGGAGGCCTTTCTGGAGTGCGTGATGTGCGAACTCTGCGACAGCGCCTGCCCGGAGCTGATCGCGCCGGCTCACGTCGGGCTGTTCTGCCGGCGGATAACGGCGCATTTCCACCTGCGTCCGCCCAACCTCATCTACCGGCTGGAAGAGCAGCGCAAAGAGAAGGCGGGGCTCGCGGCAGGGGAATCGCACTACACGATTTCCCCCTTTGTAAAAGGGGGAAGTCGATGAGCATGATTAACGCCATGCCTCTGGCGCAAGCCCGCGCCCTCTACCGGCCCGATGCGGACATCGGCCCTCCGCCCGAACTGGCCGACCCGCTGGCGCTGCTCAACGCCTTTCACCCCGACTACGTGAGCAGCAGCGTGGCCAAGCTGGCCGTGGGCGCCAACGCGGGCGACAACTGTCAGCGCGAACTGGCCGAACTGCTGCAAGCCGAGGCCATCATCGACGAAGCCGACCTGGCCGGCGCCCCCGTGACCGATACCGACGTGCTGATTATCGGCGGCGGCGGCGCGGGTTGCGCGGCGGCGCTGGCGGCGGCCGAGCGCGGCGCCCGTGTGCTGCTCGTCACCAAGCTGCGCCTGGGCGACAGCAACACGGTGATGGCGGAAGGCGGCATCCAGGTCGCCATCGAACCGGACGACTCGATCCAGCGTCACATTGAGGACACCCTGCGCGGCGGCCACGACATCGGCAACCCGGCACTGGTGGCGGCCATGGCGGAAGACGGCCCGGACGTAATCCGCTGGCTGATCCACGAGGGCATGCAGTTCGAACAGGAACCCAGCGGCGACCTGTGTACGCGGCGCGCGGGGGGCATGAGTGCCGCCCGGATCGTGCATTGCCGCGATTACACCGGGTTGGAAATGATGCGCGTGCTGCGCGAAGCCGTCATCCAGCACCGCTCCATCGAGGTCTGGGAGCAAAGCCCCGCCGTGGAACTCCTTTCCAATGAAATCGGCCAGAAATGCGTGGGCGCGGTGTTCAAATCCCTGGCCGACGGGCGTTTTCGCATGGTGCGTACCCATTCCGTGATCCTCGCCACAGGAGGATTGGGGCGGCTGCACCTGAACGGTTTCCCCACCTCCAATCACCTCGGCGCCACGGGAGACGGCCTGGTTCTGGCCTACCGCATGGGCGCGCGCCTGCGCGATCTCGATTCCTTCCAGTATCACCCCACGGGCCTGGTGTACCCGCCCCACCTGTCGGGCAAACTGGTGACCGAAGGCGTGCGCGCGGCTGGCGCCCAGATGCTGAATGCCGCAGGCCAGCGCTTCATCGACGAACTGCTGCCGCGCGATATAGTGAGCGCCGCCATCCTGCGCGAATGCCAGGAAGGACGCGGCATCCGCGTCGATGACGGGCGCGTCGGGGTGTGGCTGGACACGCCCCGGCTGGAACGCTCCCAACCGGGACTGCTGGAGCGGCAGTTTCCCAAGCTGCTGGCGCGTGCGCGGGTGTCGGGCATCGACCCGCGTCTCGATCCCTTGCTGATCCACCCGACCCTGCATTACCAGAACGGCGGCGTAGTGATCGACGTCAACGGCGCCACCACGGTGCCCGGCCTATACGCGGTAGGCGAGGTGGCGGGCGGCATCCACGGGCGCAACCGGATCATGGGCAATGCCCTGTTGGACATCATCAGCTTCGGACGACGCGCCGGCGTGGCCGCTACCTCGCAACGCGACCGTGGCCCCAAGAAAGTGACCCTGGAACACGTCAACCGCGCCCGGCGCGAGCTGACACTGGCCGGCATTCCGCTCACCCATGAAGCGCCGCAAATCCTGCCGGACTACGCAGCGAAGGGCATATGGAATCGTTGAACACCGTCCTGCTTCACCCCGACCGGAGCATCGGCGCCGACATGGAGCGCTGGCGCAAATCGGGCGGCGGCCAGGCGCTGGCGCGCGCCGCGAACGACCCCGCCGCCGTGCGCGAGGCGATCCGCCAGGCCGACCTGCGCGGCTTGGGCGGCAGCGGCTTTCCGGTGTGGCGCAAGTGGGATGCGGTTGCCGCCGAATCGCCCAAACCGGACAAATACCTGGTGGTGAACGGCAACGAGGATGAGCCGGGTACCTACAAGGATCGCCTGCTGCTGGAGGAAACGCCGCACCAGGTGATCGAAGGCGCCTTGGTGGCCGCCCTGGCGGTCGGCGCCAACCGCGTGGTGTTTTACGTCAATCCCGATCTCGCCCTGTCCTTGGCGGCACTGAAAATGGCAATCGAGCAGTGGCAGGCATCGGAGCTGCTCGACCTGGCCTCGACCGCGCTGGGCAGGCCGCTGGAGCTGACGCTGCTGCCCGGTTCCGGGCACTACATCGGCGGCGAGGAAACGGCGGCGATGGAATGGATCGAAGGCCGTTTTCCCTTCCCGCGCGGCAAGCCGCCCTATCCGGCACAGGTGGGGGTGCATGGCTGCCCCACCCTGATCAACAATGTGGAAACCCTGGCGCATGTGCCGCACATCGTGGTGCACGGCGCGGACTGGTTCCGCGCCCTCGGCAAAGCGCCCGGCACCGGCACCAAGCTCTATTCCCTGAGCGGCGACGTGCTCTACCCGGATGTCTACGAACTGCCCATGGGCACCACGCTGCGCGAACTCATCTACGTTCACGGCGGCGGCCTGCTCTCGGGCAAACCGCTCAAGGCGGTATTCACCGGCGGCCCCTCCTGCACCCTGCTGGCGCCCGACGACCTGGACGTGGCGCTGGATTTCGACTCCCTGCGCGCGCGCGGCGCCAGCCTGGGCACCGGCGCGATGATCGTGATTTCCGAAGGCACCGGCATCGTCAAGCGCGTCGCCGAATATATGCGCTTCTTCGCCCACTCCTCCTGCGGCCAGTGCATGTCGTGCAAGACCGGCACCGCCACCATGAGCCTGCTGCTGGATCGCATCGACACCGGGCGCGGCACCGCGACCGACCTCGCCACCCTGGAAAACCTCTGCGCCATGCTGCCCGGCACCGGCCGCTGCCACCTGATCACCGGCGTCGTGCAACTGCTGGACAGTTCCTTCCGCCATTTCAAGCACGAGTACCAGCAAGCGCTACGCTGAGCCCAAGAACGGCCGAACAGCCATTTTGAATTTCGCGAGTTGTACCAGGCGCAGCGAAGCACAACATAGGCGATTCCGCAAAAAGCATATACCTTGATATATCCCACCATCAGACATGCTGTTACGTACCACACTGATTTAGACCCGATGTTCCCCCCTATTCGAGGTTAAAAAACGGAGCGTGTCCCGATTGATTTTCGGGGGAACACGCCCCTTGCTTAACGCGGGTCGAACGGGCTAT
>JAUYEK010000166.1 GCA_030691435.1 Sulfuricella sp.
GCAGTCGGCAGAGGTTGTTCCGCGTGGGCACAAAAACGTGCCCACCCTACACCTCTTCACGGTTATGCGCCATTTCCAGCGCCAGTTGAATCGCTGCCATGAGGCTGCCGCTCTCGATCTTTCCGGTGCCGGCGAGCGTTAGCGCGGTGCCGTGATCGACTGAGGTGCGGATGATGGGCATGCCCAGGGTGACGTTGACGCCGCCGCCGAAGCTGGCATATTTCAGCACCGGCAGCCCCTGGTCGTGGTACATGGCGAGCTGGCAGTCGGAGCCTTGCAGTTGATGGCGGGTGAACAGGGTATCGGCGGGCAGCGGCCCGACGAGATCCATGCCCTCTGCGCGCAGCGTTTCCAATACCGGGGCGATGACGTCGATTTCCTCGCGCCCCATGTGGCCGGATTCGCCGGCGTGGGGGTTGAGCCCTGCGACCAGGATGCGCGGGTTTACCAATGCAAAGCGCTGCTTCAGGTCGCGGTGCAGGATGCGGAGGGTCTGCTCCAGGCTTTGTCGGCTGATGGCGGCGGAAACCTCCCTGAGCGGCAGATGGGTGGTGGCCAGCGCCACACGCAGGCCGCCGCCGACCAGCATCATCACGACTTGCGGGGTTCCGGTCAGTTCGGCCAGAAATTCGGTATGGCCGGTGAAAGGGATGCCGGCGTCGTTGATCACGCCCTTGTGTACCGGGGCAGTGACCATGGCGTCGAAGGCGCCGGACAGGCAACCGCGCGCCGCCGCGGACAAGGTGTCGAGCACATAGCGGCTGTTGGCCGGATTCAGCTTGCCGGCAACGGCGGGTTCACACAGGTCGCGGTGCAGGACTTCCAGCACGCCGGGTTCGTCCGCTGCGGGAGCGGAGGGGGAGAAGTCCACCAGATCGAGCGGCAGTCCCAGCTGCTTGGCGCGGTCGGCCAGCAGACCGCGGTCGGCGATGGCGACGATGCGTGATCCGACCGGTTTCTGCTGTGCCAGCAGCACGCACAAATCCGGGCCGATGCCGGCCGGCTCGCCTGCGGTCAGGGCGATGACAGGAGTCCTGAGTTCCGAGTGCTGAGTGCTGAGTGTCATGAGCCCAGATTGTCCATTAGCCCAATATACCCCCGTGGGTACGGCTTCAGCCGTACATGTCGCCTAGAGGCGC
>JAUYEK010000177.1 GCA_030691435.1 Sulfuricella sp.
AAAACGCCGAGATCAACATCCTCGGCGCGACTTCTGGCGATACCGGCAGCGCGGCGGAATACGCCATGCGCGGAAAAAGAGGAATCAGAGTGTTCATGCTCTCGCCGCAGGGAAAGATGAGCCCGTTCCAGACCGCCCAGATGTTCTCCCTGCAGGACCCGAATATTTTCAACATCGCCGTGAAAGGCGTGTTCGACGATTGCCAGGACATCGTCAAGGCGGTTTCGAATGACCTGGAATTCAAGGCCAGGCACAAGATTGGCGCGGTCAATTCGATCAACTGGGCGCGCGTCACGGCCCAGGTGGTGTACTACTTCAAGGCCTATTTCGCGGTGACGCGAAGCAACGACGAGGAAGTGTCGTTCTCGGTGCCTTCCGGCAACTTCGGCAACGTCTGCGCCGGACACGTCGCCCGCCAGATGGGTCTGCCGATCAGGAAGCTGATCGTCGCCACCAACGAGAACGACGTGCTCGACGAATTCTTCCGCACCGGCGTCTATCGCCCACGCCCGGAAACGCAGCACACCAGCAGCCCGTCGATGGACATCACCAAGGCATCCAACTTCGAGCGTTTCGTTTTCGACCTGGTCGGACGCGACCCGGCAATCGTGAATGAGCTATGGAAGGAAGTGGACGCGGGCGGCAGCTTCGATCTGTCCAAGACGCCGTATTTCGCCAAGGTGAAAGAATTCGGCCTGGAATCCGGTTCCAGCAGCCATGCCGACCGGCTGAAAACCATACGCTACATTTTTCAGCAGTATGAGGTGATGGTCGATACCCATACCGCCGACGGCATAAAGGTCGGCCTGGCGCATTACGAAACGGGCGTCCCGCTGGTGTGCCTGGAAACCGCGCTGCCGGCCAAATTCGAGGAAACCATCCGCGAAGCGCTGGGCCGCGAACCCGAGCGCCCGGCCGATCTGGTGGGGATAGAGAACCTGCCGCAACGCTTCGAGGTGATGGCGGCTGATGCCGAAGCGGTGAAGCGCTTCATCGTTACCCACGCCAGTTGAGTTTTTGGTAGGGTGGGCACGTTTTTGTGCCCAC
>JAUYEK010000330.1 GCA_030691435.1 Sulfuricella sp.
AGCGGACACGCGCGAACGCAAGATTGAGATTTGCACGCGCTCATATAAGGTAATAACGGAGAAAGTAGGTCTGCCACCGCAGGACATCATCTTCGACCCGAATATTTTCGCGGTCGCCACCGGCATCGAAGAGCACAACAACTACGCCGTCGATTTCATCGAGGGCACGCGCGAGATCAAGCGGACGCTGCCATACGCCAGGGTAAGCGGCGGGGTGTCCAATGTTTCCTTCTCCTTCCGTGGCAACGAGCCGATGCGCGAGGCGATCCACACCGCCTTCCTCTATCACGCCATCCAGGCAGGCATGGACATGGGCATCGTCAACGCCGGCCAGCTCGGCGTCTACGCGGAAATTCCGAAAGACCTGCTGGAGCGGGTCGAGGATGTGTTGCTCAACCGCCGCCCCGACGCGACCGAGCGCCTGGTGGATTTCGCCGAATCCTTCAAGGGCGTGGCCAGGAGCCAGGTGGAAGACCTCGCCTGGCGCGAGGCGCCGGTGGGCGAGCGACTGTCCCATGCCATGGTCAGGGGCATCACCACTTACATTGTAGAGGACACCGAAGAAGCCCGGCAGCAGGCGGAGCGTCCGATCCGCGTGATCGAGGGGCCGCTGATGGACGGCATGAATAAAGTCGGCGACCTGTTCGGCGCCGGCAAGATGTTCCTGCCCCAAGTGGTGAAGTCCGCCCGCGTGATGAAGCTGGCGGTAGCGCACCTGATCCCCTACATCGAGGCAGAGAAGGCCGCCACCGGCCAGGCAGCCAAGGCCAAGGGCAAGATCGTCATGGCCACGGTCAAGGGCGACGTCCACGACATCGGCAAGAACATCGTCGGCGTGGTGTTGCAGTGCAACAACTACGACGTGGTCGATCTGGGGGTGATGGTGCCCGCCGCCAAAATTTTGCAGGCGGCCATGGACGAAAAAGCCGACATCATCGGCCTGTCCGGCCTGATCACGCCGTCGCTGGAGGAGATGACCCACGTCGCCAGGGAAATGGACCGGCTGGGGATGAAGCAGCCGCTGCTGATCGGCGGCGCCACCACTTCGCCCGCCCACACTGCGGTGAAGATCGCGCCGCACTTCAGCGGCCCGGTGATCTATGTGAAAGACGCCTCGCGCGCC
>JAUYEK010000203.1 GCA_030691435.1 Sulfuricella sp.
TCGCAGGAATCGCCCTATTGGTCCTTGGCATGGCACTTGGGGCACTCGCCCTAGATGAAACGGTCCGGCAGGAACATTTCCTTGACCGGCTCGTAGTATTGCTCGACGGAACGGACTTCGATCAGCCCGGCTTTCTTCAGCTTGAGATAGATATCGTCGGCGTAATATCGGGTTTCAGGCGAATTGGTCGAATAGTAGTTGTCGAAATCGACGTGAAACCCGTCGAAATCCGCCTTGTGTTCGTGCCAGACACGTTCGATCAGGGCTTCCGGGGTGATGCCCTCGGCTTGCGCACGCAGCATGATGGGGGTGCCGTGGGTGTCGTCGGCGCACACGTAATGGCACTCGTGCCCTTGCATTTTCTGGAATCGTACCCAGATATCGGTCTGGATGTATTCGACCAGATGGCCAAGATGGATGCTGCCATTGGCGTAGGGCAGGGCGCTGGTAACCAGGATCTTGCGTTTCATTGCGGTTTGTCAGGAACTTGAAAGACCCCAATTGTAACAAACCGTGGTAGCAAGCCCAATTATTCGTTAAACTTTCGTTTTTTGCTCTCAATCCCCTCCGGGGTGTTCGGCAAAAATGGTTACACTCAAGGAGCAAGCATGTCCGTGTCAGAACAGCAGGTGCAAGACGTACTGAAGGAAATTACCGATCCCAATACCAAGAAGGATTTTGTCAGCACCAAGTCGGTCAAGAACGTCAAGATCGACGGCGACAAGGTCTCTCTCGACATCGTCCTCGGTTACCCGGCCAAAAGCGTGATGGAAAACATCCGCACCCTGGTTGGCGACAAGATCAAAAGCATTGCCGGCGTCGGTGGCGTGACGGTCAACGTTTCCTCCAACATCGTTTCGCATAGCGTGCAGCGCGGCGTCAAGCTGATTCCGGGCATCAAGAACATCATCGCCGTGGCTTCCGGCAAGGGCGGCGTAGGCAAATCCACCACTGCGGTGAACCTGGCTCTGGCGCTGGCTGCCGAAGGCGCGAGAGTAGGCATACTCGACGCCGACATCTATGGCCCTTCTCAACCCATGATGCTGGGCATCACGGATGAGCGTCCCGAACCTTCCGCAGATGGCAAAAAACTGGAGCCGCTGATTGGTCACGGCCTGCAGGCCATGTCCATCGGTTTCCTGATCGACCCCGACACCCCCATGGTGTGGCGCGGCCCGATGGTAACCCAGGCGCTGGAGCAGCTCCTGAATGAGACCAACTGGACCGACCTGGATTACCTGGTGGTGGATCTGCCGCCAGGTACCGGCGATATCCAGCTCACCCTGGCGCAACGCGTGCCGGTGACCGGCGCCGTGATCGTTACCACACCTCAGGACGTGGCCCTGATAGACGCGCGCAAAGGCCTGAAAATGTTCGAGAAAGTGGGTATCCCTATCGTCGGTATCGTGGAAAACATGAGCTTGCATATCTGCACCAACTGCGGCCATGAAGAGCGTATTTTCGGTACCGGCGGCGGCGAGAAAATGTGCAAGGACTACAATGTCGAGTTTCTCGGCGCGTTGCCGCTGGACATCAACATCCGCCAGCAGACGGACGAGGGCAGGCCGCCGGTGGTGGCCGATCCTGACGGGCGCGTTTCCCAGATATATAAGGAAATCGCACGCCGCGTGGCGGTTAAAGTGGCCGAACAGGCGCAGGATTTCAGTGCACGCTTCCCCAATATCGTTATTCAAAACACTTGATAACGGCAGTCCTGTGTGCTGAGTTCTGAGTGCTGAGTAAAAGCGCGCTCACTCAGGACTCAGAACTCAGCACTCAGGACTATCTCTAATGCGATTCCGTTTCCCCGTAGTCATCATCGATGAAGATTTCCGCTCCGAGAACGCGAGCGGCATCGGCGTGCGCGTGCTGGTCAAGGCGATTGAGGAAGAGGGTCTGGAAGTGCTGGGCGCCACCAGTTACGGCGACCTGACTTCCTTTGCGCAGCAGCAGAGCCGTGCCTCGACGTTCATCCTGTCGATCGACGATGAAGAGTTCTCCACGCCCGAACTGGCGGAGCAGGCGGTTGAGCAGATTCGTGCCTTCGTGGTGGAGATCCGCCGCCGAAATGCGGATATTCCCATTTTCCTGTACGGCGAGACCCGCACTTCGCGCCATATTCCCAACGACGTGCTGAAGGAACTCCACGGCTTCATTCACATGTTCGAGGATACGCCGGAGTTTATCGCGCGCTATGTGGTGCGGGAAGCGAAGGATTACCTGGACTCCCTGGCGCCGCCTTTCTTCCGGGCGCTCACTCATTATGCCGCCGACGGCTCCTACTCCTGGCACTGCCCCGGTCATTCGGGCGGTGTCGCCTTTCTCAAGAGCCCGGTCGGGCAGATGTTCCACCAGTTCTTCGGCGAGAATTTGCTGCGCGCGGACGTGTGCAACGCGGTGGACGAGCTCGGCCAGTTGCTTGACCATACCGGCCCGGTTGCGGCCAGCGAGCGCAACGCTGCGCGCATCTTCAATGCGGACCACCTGTTTTTCGTCACCAACGGCACCTCCACTTCCAACAAGATGGTGTGGCATTCCACGGTTGCGCCGGGGGATGTGGTGGTGGTGGATCGCAACTGCCACAAATCGATATTGCACGCGATCATCATGACCGGCGCGGTGCCGGTTTTCCTGACGCCAACCCGCAACCATTACGGCATCATCGGGCCGATCCCGCTGGAAGAATTCAGGCCGGAAAACATCCGCAAGAAGATCGAGGCCAACCCTTTCGCGCGGGGGGTAACCACCAAGCCACGGGTGCTCACTCTCACCCAGAGCACCTATGACGGTATTCTCTACAACGTGGAAACCCTCAAGGAAATGCTGGACGGGGAGATCGACACCCTGCATTTCGACGAGGCATGGTTGCCCCACGCCACTTTCCATGATTTCTACCAGGGCATGCACGCCATCGGCAAGGACCGCCCGCGCTGCAAGGACTCGATGATTTTTGCCACCCAGTCCACCCACAAGATGCTGGCGGGGCTGTCCCAGGCATCGCAGATCCTGATTCAGGATTCCGAGGCGCGCAAGCTGGATCGCGACGTGTTCAACGAGGCCTACCTGATGCATAGTTCCACCAGCCCGCAATACGCCATCATCGCCTCCTGCGATGTGGCGGCGGCGATGATGGAACCGCCCGGCGGCACCGCGCTGGTGGAGGAGTCGATCCTTGAAGCCCTGGATTTCCGCCGCTCCATGCGCAAGGTGGACGAGGAATTCGGCGATTCCTGGTGGTTCAAGGTATGGGGGCCGGATAATCTCGCCGAAGAGGGTATCGGCGAGCGCGACGACTGGATGCTGCGCCAGGGTGATCGCTGGCACGGCTTCGGCAACCTCGCGCCGGGATTCAATATGCTGGATCCGATCAAGTCCACCGTCATTACACCGGGACTGGATGTGGATGGAGATTTCGCCGATACGGGGATCCCAGCAGCCATCGTCACCAAGTACCTGGCGGAGCACGGCGTGATCGTGGAAAAGACCAGCCTTTACTCCTTCTTCATCATGTTCACCATCGGCATTACCAAGGGCCGCTGGAACACCATGCTGACTGCGTTGCAGCAGTTCAAGGACGACTACGACCGCAACCAGCCGCTGTGGCGCGTGCTGCCCGAATTCGTCGCCAAGAATTCGCGTTACGAGCGGATGGGCCTGAAGGAACTGAGCGATAGCATACACGGCATCTACAAGGCCAACGACGTGGCGCGTTTGACCACCGAGATGTATTTGTCCGACATGGTGCCGGCGATGAAGCCGACCGATGCCTTTGCCCGCATGGCGCACCGGGAGATCGACCGGGTCGAGATCGACGATCTGGCCGGGCGCGTGACCAGCGTGTTGCTGACCCCTTATCCACCGGGTATTCCATTGCTGATTCCCGGCGAACGCTTCAATGAGACCATCGTTCGTTATTTGAAATTCGCCCGTGAATTCAACGAGAAATTTCCTGGCTTCGAGACCGACATACACGGTCTGGTGAAAGAGCAAATGGATGGAAAAGAACGGTATTACGTGGATTGCGTAAAAAGAGGTCCAGCCGGCTAAACTCCTATCGGCATCAATAAACCCAGATTATCCCTTAGCGCCTTAACCACTGTAGGAGCGGCGC
>JAUYEK010000211.1 GCA_030691435.1 Sulfuricella sp.
TGACGCTCTTCCTGCGCATTTCGCGATGCACCCATGCCCAGTCCGGTTCAAACCGAACGACATCGGCCGATACGACCGGAGGGAAGAGGCGGGACTCAACGGCGGCCTCATCCAAGTCCTCTGGCAGCGGATAGCTGATGCCTGCCGCATGGGCACGACGCAGGCACGAACATTCCAATGGATAATCCGGGTTAATGCTAACGATGGCCGTATACGCCAATTCTGTCCTCGTTCGCAACCCATCTATTTTACTTCGGGCGGTAAAGGCGTGACCATCCCCATGGAACTATGATAGTTTTGCTTACCTATGGATGATGATTCATTTGATATGCGTTACATGCGCGAGGCGCTTGTCCTTGCCCGCGAAGCCTGGGCTGCGGGGGAGGTGCCTGTCGGCGCGGTGGTGGTGAGGAATGGGGAGATTGTCGGGCGCGGTTTCAATGCGCCGATTTCGCGCCACGACCCCAGCGCCCATGCGGAAATCATGGCCTTGCGCGATGCCGCCGGGAATCTCGGCAATTACCGGCTGGTCGGTTGCTCCCTTTACGTTACCCTGGAACCCTGCATCATGTGCATGGGTGCGATTTTTCACGCCCGTGTCGAGCGGGTGGTATACGGCGCTTCCGATCCGAAAACCGGCGCTTGCGGCAGCGTCATCGATCTTCCTGCCGAGACCCGGCTGAACCACCATGCCGAGGTGGTGGGCGGCATTCTGGCGGATGAATGTGGCGGCCTGTTGAGTGGTTTTTTTGCGCAGCGGCGCGGAAAGGGTAACATTGCGAATTAGGATAGCCGTTGCCGATCAAACCCTGGAATTGTTCGATGATCAGGACGCGCTGATCAGGCGTTATATTGTTTCCACTGCCCGGAACGGGGTCGGTGAGGAGAGCGGCAGCTACTGCACACCGCGCGGGTCGCATACGATTCGTGCCAAGATCGGGGCGGGCAGGCCCGTCAACAGCGTGTTCGTCAAACGCCGTCCGACCGGAGAGGTTTATACGCCGGAACTGGGCGCGCAATCTCCCGGTCGCGACTGGATACTCACCCGTATTCTCTGGCTTTCAGGCTGCGAACCGGGCAGAAACCGGCTCGGCAGCGTCGATACCATGCGCCGCTACATTTACATCCACGGCTCGCCAGACGGAGCGGAGATGGGTGTGCCCGGCTCGAAGGGCTGCGTGCGGATGCAAAATGAGGATATTCTGGACCTGTTTGACCGGGTGGCTATCGGCATCCCTGTTGAGATAGTTGAAGCTGCGTAAAGCCTGAAAACGCGTACCCCCTCCAACTTTATTTGACTACCCGGCCTTTGGATTTTATTATCCAATGCATGATTCAGCCTAGGGGTTTATACTCGTCCCGCCTAGTGGGTATTACGACAAAGTTATTTCATGGATGTGAGGGTTTGAAGCATGAATAAGGCGATAAGCAGTTTCAACAATATGAAGATATGGGTTCGCCTTGTCCTCGTGATCTGGCTGATGCTGGTTCTGGCCTGGACCGGGATGATCTACTGGGCGTCGATGAAAAGCCGGGAAACCGCGATCAAGCAGGCGGAAAACTTCTCCAACAGCGTCCACAAAATGACCATGGCCAGCCTGACCGGGATGATGATTACCGGCACCATTGCCCAGCGAGCGGTTTATCTCGACCAGATCAAGCAATCCGACGAAATCAAGGCGTTGCGGGTGATCCGCAGCGACGCCGTGGCCAAGCAGTTTGGCGTGGGCTCGGCGGACGAGGGGAAAATGGATGACGTCGAGAAAAAAGTTCTGGAATCCGGCAAACC
>JAUYEK010000213.1 GCA_030691435.1 Sulfuricella sp.
GCAGGCGCAGACCCAGGTTGAAGTGGAGAAGGTTGATTAAACCTCTGCGTCCTCTGTAGTGAAGGCGGTTGGTGAAAACGTATAAAATCCCCATCTCTGTTCTGGTGGTGATCTACACGCCGGAGCAGCAGGTGCTGTTGCTGGAGCGTGCTGATCATCCTGGCTACTGGCAGTCGGTGACGGGGAGTTGTGATCCGGGCGAGAGTCTGCGCCAGACCGCGGTGCGCGAAGTACGCGAGGAAACCGGGCTGGAAGCGGAAAGATATGCACTGCGCGAATGGAACTTGCAGTACGAGTTCGAAATCTTTGAGGAGTGGCGCCACCGCTATGCGCCGGGGGTGACGCATAACACCGAACACGTGTTCGGGCTGGAGGTGCCCGCCCCGATGGATGTGACCCTGGCTGCAATGGAGCACTTAGATTACATGTGGCTGTCGCGGGAAGAGGCGGCAAAAAAAGTGTTTTCCTGGACCAATGCCGCGGCGCTAGAAAAGTTGTCTGAAAGTGGTAAAAAAGCAATTTAGCCACGGATTCCCACGGATAAAAGATCGCATTTATAATCCGTGCTAATCTGTGTAATCCGTGGCTGATTTTAGATCTTATTAAAGAAACCCATGAACAACCCCATCCCCTTTTCCGAATATCAGAGCCTGCCCGACGAGGCCTGCCAGGCGCGCATCCTGGCCGCCAAGGCCAGCCTGGGCAAGCGCCTGGTAATCCTGGGCCACCACTACCAGCGTTCAGACGTGTTCCAGCATGCCGATTTCGCTGGCGATTCGCTGAAACTGTCGCGCCTGGCGGCGAATTCGGAAGCGGACTACATTGTGTTCTGCGGCGTGCATTTCATGGCCGAGGTGGCGGATATCCTGTCGCGCCCAGAACAAATTTCCATCCTGCCGGATATGGCGGCGGGCTGTTCGATGGCGGACATGGCGACGCTGGCACGGGTCGAGCGCGCCTGGCGCGAGTTGAAGACGGTGCTCGATCCCGATGCGACCTTCACCCCCGTTACCTATATCAACTCGGCGGCCGACCTGAAAGCCTTTTGTGGGGAGCACGGAGGTATTGTTTGCACCTCCAGTAATGCCACTAAAATTCTGGAATGGTCGTTTGCCCGGCGCGACAAGGTGCTGTTCTTCCCCGACCAGCATCTAGGGCGCTGGAGCGGCCACAAGATGGGCATACCGCTGGAAGACATGGTGCTGTGGGACTGGGATCAGCCACTGGGCGGGCTCACGCCCGAGCAGGTCAGGAAGGCGAAAATCATCCTGTGGAAAGGGCTGTGCTCGGTGCACCAGATGTTCACGCCGGCCAACATCCAGCGCTTCCGCCAGGAGCACCCGGACGGCCTGGTGATTTCCCACCCGGAATGCAGTTTCGAGGTGTGCCAGCTGTCGGATTACGTCGGCTCCACTGAATACATCATCAATACCATCGCCGCAGCCAAGCCCGGCACGCACTGGCTGGTGGGCACCGAGCTGAACCTGGTCAGCCGTCTGGCAGAGCAGTTCAAGGCCGAGGGCAAGACTGTCCAGTTCATGGCCTCGACCGTGTGCATGTGCTCGACCATGGCGCGCATCGATCCGCAGCACCTGGCCTGGTGCCTGGAGAACCTGGTCGCCGGCCAGGTGGTGAACCGCATCAAGGTGCCGCCCGAGGAGGCCGAACTGGCCCGGGTGGCGTTACAGCGTATGCTGGATGCTTCTTAACTTCAGCCATGTAGGGTGGGCACGTTTTTTGTGCCCACGCGGAGTGCGGAGGTTATTTCCGCGTGGGCACAAAGGCGTGCCCACCCTACATGCGGATCCAAAATGACACAGGCCATCCGGGTCGTCACCTACAATATCCACAAGGGATTTTCCCAGTTCAACCAGCGCATGGTGCTGCATGACCTGCGCGACCAGTTGCGCGGTATCCATGCCGACCTGGTTTTCTTGCAGGAAGTCGTGGGCGCTCACGATCTTCATGCGGAGAAACACGAGAACTGGCCCGAGGCTTCCCAATACGAGTTTCTTGCCGACTCCATCTGGGAGGATTACGCTTACGGCAAGAACGCGGTTTACCCCGAAGGGCACCACGGCAACGCGATCCTGAGCCGCTTCCCTATCGTCAGCTCGGAAAATGTCGATGTCTCGGCCCACCGCTTCGAGCAACGCGGTTTGCTGCACGTTGAAGTGAGCATGCCGGGCTGGGACGAAACCCTGCACTGCGTGTGCGTTCACTTCGGACTGTTTTCCAAGGGGCGCCGCGTGCAGCTGTCGGTATTGCGCAAAAGGATCGAGAGCCTGGTGCCGCCCCATGCGCCATTGATCATCGCCGGCGATTTTAACGACTGGCGCGGCGAGGCCTGCGATACCCTGGCCCACAAGATGCACCTGAAAGAGGTATTCGGGGCGACCAGGGGCCGACCCGCCCGCAGTTACCCGGCGGCGCTGCCCCTATTCCGGCTCGACCGCATTTATGTGCGGGGGTTGCGCGTGACGACCGCCGAGGTGCACTGCGGCAGGCCGTGGTCGAAGATTTCCGATCACGCCGCGCTGTCCGCCATCGTTCACAGAGCACGACCTTAGCCCGATGGATCTGATACCGGGCAATCGCCTGACTCTCCTCCAGAACGGCGCGGAATATTTTCCTGCCCTCGAAGCCGCCATCGACCAGGCGCGCCGCGAGATTTTCCTGGAATCCTACATTTACGAGCCTGACGAAACTGGGCGGCGCATCGGCACCGCGCTGATGCGCGCCGCCGGGCGCGGCGTGACCGTGCATGTGCTGCTCGACGGCTTCGGTTCGAAGAGCTTGCCGCGGGCGGTGGCCGAGGAATTGCGCGGCGCCGGCGTGCAGCTGCTGTTCTACCGTCCGAAAGTCTCGCCGTGGAGCCTGAAGCGCGGGCGATTGCGGCGCATGCACCGCAAGATCGCGGTGATCGACAGCCGGATCGCGTTCGTCAGCGGCATCAACATCATCGACGATATGGATGCGCCGGGCCAGACTCCGCCGCGCTACGACTATGCGGTGGCGGTGGAGGGGCCGCTGCTGGCGGAGATCCACGATTCGGCGCGGCGGCTGTGGACCCTGGTGGCCTGGTCGCAGCTGCGCCTGCGCCGCAGTCGGCGCCGCGCCATGCCGCCGCTGGCGGCCAGCGGCGAGATGGAAGCCGCCTTCGTCCGGCGCGACAATCTCCGCCATCGCCACGATATCGAGGAGGCCTACCTCGAGGCCATAGCCTCGGCCCGTCAGGAGATCATCCTGGCCAACGCCTATTTTCTGCCCGGTCGTCATTTCCGCCAGGCGCTGATTCAGGCTGCCGGGCGCGGCGTGCGGGTGGTGCTGCTGTTGCAGGGCCGGGTGGAATACCTGCTGCTGCACTATGCGTCGCGCGCCCTGTACGGCGTACTGCTCGACGCCGGCATCGAGATTTACAGCTATCACAGGAGTTTTTTGCATGCCAAGGTGGCGGTGATCGACGGCAACTGGGCGACCGTCGGCTCTTCCAACATCGACCCGTTCAGCCTGCTGCTGGCGCGCGAAGCCAATGTGGTAGTGACCGACAGCGGCTTCGCCGCGACCCTGCGCGGCAGCCTGCAGCAGGCGATGGAAGAGGGCGCGCACCGGATCATGCCGGATCGCTGGAAGCACCAGCCGCTCTACCGGCGTCTGATAGCCTGGGCCAGTTACGGCCTGGTCCGGTTACTGATGGGCGTAACCGGTTATGCGCGGCGTTACGAATGAGCTTTCCGTCTTTATAAAAGCGCGTCGGGGGGGTAAAATTCTCCTTTCAAATATTTGAGCACTGAGGATATATGGCCGGTCACAGCAAGTGGGCGAACTTCAAGCACAAGAAAGCCGCGACGGACGCCAAGCGTGGCAAGATTTTCACCCGGCTCATCAAGGAGATCACTGTGGCTGCGCGGCTCGGCGGCGGTGATCCCGCCAGCAATCCGCGCTTGCGTCTGGCCATCGACAAGGCTTACGAGCATAACATGCCCAAGGACAACG
>JAUYEK010000227.1 GCA_030691435.1 Sulfuricella sp.
CTGCCATGATAGAAACTGAAGCGGTAGTCGTGAAAATAGAGCATGCCGTCGCCTACGTTCAGGCGGAGCGGAAGTCGAGTTGCAGCGGTTGCAGCGAAAACAGTTGCGGCACTTCGGTACTGGCCAATTTTTTTGGCCAGAAGGCGCCGCTTTATCGCGCCAGCAATGAAATCGGTGCAAAAGTCGGCGATCGGGTTGTAGTCGGCATGGATGAATCAGCACTGTTCAAAGGGACGTTGCTGCTTTACCTGTTCCCCTTGCTGCTATTGTTTGCCGGGGCGGTGGTGGGGAGTGCGCTGGCGGTTACCCCGGATGCTAAGGACGGGTATTCCGTAGCGGGCGCCTTCATCGGGCTGGTGGCGGGTTTTCTCGGATTGAAGTTGCTTTCGTCGAAGATGGGGTTGGGCAGGCAATTCCAGCCGGTTATCCTGAGCCGGATGGTCGATATGCCAGTACGGCTGGTCAGTTTTGAGGGTGGCTTGAAGAAGTGAGTTTGTTGACGGTCTACGGGCGCGAACACTGCCACCTGTGCCACGACATGATCACGGCGCTTGAGGCGTTTCAGCCGGAGTACCAGTTCTCGCTGGAAGTCGTCGATGTGGACGAAGACGAAACCCTGGAACGGCAATACGGTCATTTAGTGCCTGTGCTGGCCGGCAACGGCGAGGAAATCTGTCATTACCGTCTCGATCCGGTCGCGCTTGCTGCTTATTTCGGCAGAATCCTGTAAAATCCGCCTTTCCCAAAAAAGAAAGGGCACCGCAAAGTGCCCTTTTTTACTGACACAAATTATGAAGCACATCCGCAATTTTTCCATTATCGCCCATATCGACCACGGCAAATCCACCCTGGCAGACCGTATCATCCATCTCTGCGGCGGCCTTTCCGACCGCGAGATGGAGGCGCAGGTGCTGGATTCGATGGACATCGAGCGCGAGCGCGGCATCACCATCAAGGCGCAGACCGCTGCGCTGACGTACAAGGCGCTCGATGGGCAGGTTTACCAGTTCAACCTGATCGATACTCCCGGCCACGTCGATTTCTCCTATGAAGTCAGCCGCTCGCTCTCTGCCTGCGAGGGGGCGCTGCTGGTGGTGGACGCTTCGCAGGGCGTGGAGGCGCAGAGCGTGGCGAACTGCTATACCGCCATCGAGCAGGGGGTAGAGGTCGTGGCGGTGCTCAACAAGATCGATCTGCCCAGCGCCGAGCCTGAGCGGGTGATCAAGGAGATTGAGGACATCATCGGCATCGATGCCAGCCACGCGGTTCTGTGCTCGGCCAAGACCGGCCTGGGTGTGCAGGACGTACTGGAGGCGGTAATCGCCCGTATTCCGCCGCCCAGGGGTAACCCGGATGGCCCCCTGAAGGCGCTGATTATCGACTCCTGGTTCGATAATTATGTCGGTGTGGTGATGCTGGTGCGGGTGGTGGACGGCGTGCTGAAACCCAAGGACAAAATCCTGTTAATGGCCAGCGGCACTGAGCACCTGTGCGAACAGGTCGGCGT
>JAUYEK010000231.1 GCA_030691435.1 Sulfuricella sp.
AAGGAAAGCGGCTGCAAGGCGGGTCTGGTGTTCAACCCGGCTACCCCGCTGGACGTGCTGGAATACACCCTGGACAAGCTCGACATGGTGCTGCTGATGTCGGTGAACCCCGGCTTCGGTGGCCAGAAATTCATTCCCTACGTCCTGGACAAGGCCCGCAAGGTGCGCCAGATGATCGATGCGCGCGGCCTGAACGTGAGCCTGGAAATCGACGGCGGCGTCGGCCCCGGCAATATTCTTGAAGTCGCCAGGGCGGGCGTGGACACCTTCGTGGCTGGTTCCGCCGTGTTCGGCGCCGCCAAGGACAGCGACCCGCACCGCTACGATTCGATCATCGCCGCGTTGCGCGCGGAGTTGGCGAAGGTTTAACAGCTTGAACCGCAGGGCGTAGGGCGTCAATAAGCGAAGCGCATTGCGCCGCATGTTGCTCGAATACGGTGCAAAGCGCTTCGCTTATTGCACCCTACATGAACTGCGGTGAAAATTGAAAATGAAAAAATTTCCCATACCGATCAAAGTCGTCGTCATCGACCTCGACGGCACGCTGCTGGATACCGCCCCGGACATCGCCGAGGCGGCGCAGCGCATGTTGCACGACTTGAAGATGCCGCCGGTCAGCCTGGAGAAAATCCGGTCCTACATCGGCAACGGCATCGCCAACCTGGTGAAGCGGGCGCTCACCGGCGAAATGCAAGGCAAGCCGGACGACGCCCTGTTCGCCAAGGCGCTGCCGCTGTTCGAGAAGCATTACGACGAAGTGCTGTACCGCGAAACCCGGCCTTACCCGGGCGTCATGGAAGGTCTGAATGTTCTGCGCGATGCCGGTTACACGCTGGTCTGCATCACCAACAAGGCGCAGCGTTTCACCCTGCCGCTGCTGGCGGCGATGGGCATGAAGGATTATTTCGACCTGATCCTTTCCGGCGACAGCCTGCCGCGCAAGAAACCGGACCCGCTGCCGCTGCGCTATGCCGCCATCTACTATGAAGCCGAAGCCAAGGATCTGCTGCTGGTGGGCGATTCGCTCAACGACAGCCAGGCCGCCCGTGCCGCCGGTTGCCCGGTGGTGCTGCTGCCCTACGGCTACAACGGCGGCAAGGACGTGCGCGAGCAGGATAGCGACGCGGTGATCGAAAGCCTGCCGGAACTATTGGCGTTGATTAAAAAAGCAAATTAACCGCAGAGGACGCAAATCAAAACAAGCGCCTTTCACCATTGCCCCCTCTCCCCCTGTGGGAGAGGGTTGGGGAGAGGGGGGAAAGCTCTTTATGACTGAACATGAATTCAACATCCTTGTCGCCCAAGGCTACAACCGCATCCCTCTGGTCAGGGAAACCCTGGCCGACCTCGATACGCCCTTAAGCGTTTATCTCAAGCTGGCCAACCGGCCCTATTCCTACCTGCTGGAATCGGTGGTGGGGGGCGAGCGTTTCGGTCGTTATTCCTTCATCGGCCTACCGGCCAAAACCCGGATCAGGGTGCATGGCCGCAGCGTGAGCGTCGAAAATGAGGGCACGGTGCTGGAGCGGGTTGAAACCGATGACCCGTTGCAGTTTGTCCAGGATTACGCCGCGCGCACGAAAGTGGCCGAGCACCCCGGTCAGCCCCGCTACACCGGCGGGCTGGCGGGCTACTTCGGCTACGATACCATCCGCTACATCGAAAAAAAACTGGCGATCCCTGTGGGTCAGGCTTCAGCCGTACAAGTCAGGCTGAAGCCTGACCCACTCAATACGCCGGATATCCTGCTGTTGCTGTCGGAAGAAGTTGCGGTGGTGGACAACCTGTCCGGCAAGATTTATCTGGTGGTCTATGCTGACCCCGCCCAGCCCGGCGCGTATGCTCGCGGCCAGGCGCGGCTGGACGAAATGCGGGGCCAGTTGAACCGGTCGGTGGAAATCCCCGTCACGGCCTCATATCCGCCCGCACAGGCGGCATCGGAATTCGGCGAAGACGCCTTCAAGCGGGCGGTGGAAAAAGCCAAGCGCTACATCTTCGACGGCGACATCATGCAGGTGGTGCTGTCCCAGCGCATGTCGCAGCCCTTCGCCGCCTCGTCGCTTACTCTCTACCGCGCATTGCGCTCGCTCAACCCTTCCCCGTACATGTTCTATTACGACATGGGCGATTTCCAGGTGGTCGGCTCTTCGCCGGAAATTCTGGTGCGACTGGAAGAGGAAACCGTCACCGTGCGCCCGATCGCCGGCACCCGCCCGCGCGGCAAGACCCGCGAAGAGGACGAGGCGCTGGCCGCCGACCTGCTGGCCGACCCCAAGGAACTGGCCGAACACCTGATGCTGATGGACCTGGGCCGCAACGACGCAGGGCGCGTCGCCCAGACCGGCTCGGTCAAGGTCACCGAGAACATGGCCATCGAGCGTTACTCCCACGTCATGCACATCGTCTCCAACGTCGAGGGCAAGCTGAAAAGCGGCCTGAACGCGATGGACGTATTGCGCGCCACCTTCCCGGCGGGCACCGTGTCCGGTGCGCCCAAGGTGCGCGCGATGGAAATCATCGACGAACTGGAACCGACCAAGCGCGGCATCTACGCCGGCGCGGTGGGCTATCTCGGCTTCAATGGCGACATGGACCTGGCCATCGCCATCCGTACCGCAGTGGTCAAGGATGGCACGCTCTACGTCCAGGCGGGAGCGGGTATCGTCGCCGACTCGGTGGCGGACAGCGAGTGGACGGAAACCCAAAACAAGGCCCGTGCCGTGCTGCGCGCGGCGGAATTGGCGCTGGGCGGGTTGGGGAACGAAGAAGGAAAAACCATTTGAACCGCAGAGGCGCGGATGCGCTGAGAAAATTACGATAAACTCTGCGCCTCCGCGCCTCTGCGGTGAAGGATATAAATTATGCTGCTAATGATCGACAACTATGACTCTTTCACTTGGAACCTGGTGCAATATTTTGGTGAACTGGGGGAGGATGTGCTGGTGTTCCGCAACGACGAAATCACCGTGGAGCAGGTCGCGGCGCTCAAGCCCGACTATATCGTGATTTCCCCCGGGCCGTGTACGCCCAACGAGGCGGGCATCTCGGTGCCGCTGATCCAGGAATTTGCCGGCAAGGTGCCGATTCTCGGCGTTTGCCTCGGCCACCAGAGCATCGGTCAGGCCTTCGGAGGGAAGATTGTCCACGCTGCGCAGCTGATGCATGGCAAGACCTCGATGATCCACCACAAGGACACGGGCGTGTTCAAGGGCTTGCCCAATCCGTTCCGCGCCACCCGCTATCATTCCCTGGTGATCGAGCGCGAGAGTATCCCCGATTGCCTGGAAATTACCGCATGGACGGACGACGGCGAGATCATGGGAGTGCGCCACAAAACGCTGGCGGTGGAAGGCGTGCAGTTCCATCCCGAATCCATCCTGACCGAATACGGCCATGAGATGCTGGCTAATTTTTTGAAGGAGAAACGGTAGTACCCCCTCTCCCCAGCCCTCCCCCGCGAGGGGGGAGGGAGTAAGTCGGCTGGATGCAAGTGGAGCGGAGGAGGTGTGGGAGATTCCTTACGGGGAGAAGGGATGGCATGCCCACAAAGCTGACAAACTTTGCCCGCCAGTTGCGGACAAACTCGACCGACACCGAAAGTTTGTTATGGCGACACCTCCGGGCGAGTCGGTTTGACGACTACAAGTTCAAAAGGCAGCAGCCACTTGGAGGCTACATCGTTGATTTTGTCTGTTTTGAATCCAGGTTGATTATCGAACTGGACGGAGGGCAACATGCAGATCAAGAGGACGCTGATAAAATTCGCGACCAATGGTTGAATAGCCAAGGGTTTCAAATTTTGAGATTCTGGAACAATGAAGTATTGACGAATTTGGAGGGGGTGATGCAGTGTATCCATGTGGCGCTGTCACCCTCTCCCCGACCCTCCCCCGTCAAGGGGGAGGGAGAAAAACAGTGATATGCCACGCCTTCCCTACTGGAGGCGAGGGTGAAAATATACAGTGCAAAACCCCCTCCCCCCTCGCGGGGGAGGGTTGGGGAGAGGGCAATTCAAAGCAAGCGCCTTTTTCTATTGCCCCCTCTCCCCCTGTGGGAGAGGGTTGGGGAGAGGGGAGGATTTAATGACACCACAAGCCGTATTAACCGCACTGCTGGAAAAACGCGACCTGACCCGCGACGAGATGCTGTCACTCATGCATCAGATCATGGGCGGGGAGCTGATGCCGGTGCAGATCGCCGGTATTCTGGTCGCGCTGCGCGCCAAGGGCGAGACCGTGGCCGAAATCGCCGCTGCCGCCGAGGTGATGCGCGAGCTTTCAACCAAGGTGCCGGTCGGTGCCGAAGCGCATCTGGTGGATACCTGCGGCACCGGCGGCGATGGCGCCCATACTTTCAATATCTCGACCACTGCGGCGTTCGTTGCCGCGGCGGCGGGCGTGAAGGTCGCCAAGCATGGCGGCCGCTCGGTGTCCTCCACTTGCGGTTCCGCCGACGTGCTGGAGGCGCTGGGCGTGAACATGAATCTCACCCCCGACCAGGTGGCGCAGTCCATCCACGAAATCGGCGTCGGCTTCATGTTCGCTCCCAACCACCACAGCGCGATGAAATACGCCGCACCGGTTCGGCGCGAACTGGGCGTGCGTACCCTGTTCAACCTGCTCGGCCCGCTCACCAATCCGGCCGGGGCGAAGAACCAGGTGATGGGGGTGTTCCGCAAGGATTTGTGCCGCCCACTCGCGGAGGCGCTGAAATCGCTGGGCGCGAACCACGTCATGGTAGTACATGGCGGCGATGGCATGGACGAAATCACCATCACCACCGAAACCCACGTCGCCGAGCTGAAAGATGGCGGCATCATCGAATACGCCATCGACCCTGAAGAATTCGGCATGAAACTCGGGTCAGTCGAGGCGCTCAAGGCGCACGATCCCGAGGAAGCCAAGGCCAGGCTGATGGCGGTACTGGATAACACCCACGGCGCTGCACGCGACATCGTCGCGCTCAACGCCGGCGCAGCGATTTACGTCGGCGGCATGGCGCAGACGCTGGAAGCCGGGGTGAAGAAGGCGATTCATGTCATCGCCAGCGGCGAAGCCAGGGCCAAGCTGGAACAGTTGATTGCATTCTCGAATCGTTTTAAAACCGAATAACCACAGAGGCACAGAGACACAGAGAACACCGGCTTTTTGAGATTGGGGTTTTGCCCTACTCTGTGCCTCTGTGTCTCTGGGGTAAATGAAGTATGTCCGACATCCTG
>JAUYEK010000232.1 GCA_030691435.1 Sulfuricella sp.
GGACGAGGTCACCGGCCTGGTGGAGCGTCCCAATGTGCTGGTTGGCCGCTTCGGCGAGGAATTTCTCGGCGTGCCGCAGGAATGCCTGATCCTGACCATGAAGGCGAATCAGAAATATTTTCCGCTGCTGGATCAGGCCGGCAAGCTGACCAACCAGTTCCTGATCGTGTCCAACATCCGACCGGCCGACCCCAGTGCGGTGATCGGCGGCAACGAGCGGGTGGTGCGCCCGCGCCTGGCGGACGCCAAGTTCTTCTTCGACCAGGACCGCAAGAAGACCCTGGCTTCGCGCGTGGCGAAGCTGGGCAGCGTGGTCTACCACAACAAGCTCGGCACCCAGCTCGAACGGGCCCAGCGCGTCACCAAGCTGGCCGGCGAGATCGCCCGCCACCTCAACGCCAGCGCCGAACTGGCCGAGCGCGCCGCGCACCTCGCCAAGGCCGACCTGCTCACCGACATGGTGGGCGAGTTCCCCGAACTTCAGGGCATCATGGGCCAATACTATGCCCTGCACGACGGCGAACGCGAGGAAGTGGCGCGCGCCATCGAGCAGCATTACTGGCCGCGCTTCGCCGGCGATGCGCTGCCGCAGGACAACATCGGGGCGGCGGCGGCACTGGCCGACAAGCTGGATACCCTGGTCGGCATCTACGGGATTGGATTAGTGCCGACCGGCGACAAGGACCCCTTCGGACTGCGCCGCCACGCCCTGGGCGTGCTGCGTATTCTTGCCGAGTCGGGCCTGCCGCTCGACCTGCTGCAACTGCTGCAACAGACCCGCGCGCTGTTTCCGGCGGAAATGCTGGCCGACAGCGTGGCGCTCGATGTTCACGGTTTCATGCTGGAGCGGCTGAAGGGCTATCTGCGCGACAAGAATTTCGCGCCGGACGAGATCGACGCGGTGGTAAGCCAGGCACCGACCCGCATCGATCGGGTGGTTCCGCGTTTGGACGCGGTGCGCGCCTTCAAGCAGCTGCCAGAGGCGGCAGCGCTGGCGGCGGCGAACAAGCGTATCCAGAACATCCTGAAAAAAGCCGGCGAATTGCCGGCGGGTGGGGCGGAACTGGCGCTGATGTCGGAGGCGGCGGAAAAGGCGTTGTTCGGGGCAGTGAACGAATTGGCCCCAAGTGTGGTCTCATTTGTTTGCAACGGCGGTTATACTGAGGCGCTGACTGCACTGGCCGGAGTGCGAGCCGAGGTGGATTCCTTCTTCGACCAGGTGATGGTGATGGCGGATGAGCCTCAGTTGCGCAATAACCGTTTGGCACTGCTGAAAACCCTGGGTGAACTGATGAACCAGGTGGCGGATATTTCGAAACTGGCATCCTGACGGCAAATCGAAACAAGCGCCCTTCACGTTTGCTCCCTCTCCCCTCGTGGGAGAGGGTTGGGGAGAGGGGGCTTCAAGCGAGACCCGGATTTAGAAAGAAGTACCAAGGGTTGTGGTGCGTGGGACGCACCCTACAATTTCTATTTCAAAACAGTTTTCACGAAACACTTAACATGCCCATAACAAAACTGATTATTCTCGATCGCGACGGCGTGGTGAATTACGACAGCGACCAGTTCATCAAAAGCCCGGAGGAGTGGAAGCCCATACCCGGCAGCCTGGAGGCGATTGCGCGTCTGAATCAGGCCGGGTTCAAGGTAGTGCTTGCAACCAACCAGTCCGGCGTCGGTCGCGGCCTGTTCGACATGGCCATGCTCAACGCCATCCACGGCAAGATGCACAAGGCGCTGGCACAGGTTGGCGCGCGTATCGATGCGTGTTTTTTCTGCCCCCACGCCGCCGATTCGGATTGCGGCTGCCGCAAGCCCAAGCCCGGCATGTTCCAGGAAATCGCTGTGCGCTTCAACATGAGCCTGGCTGGCGTGCCCTGCATCGGCGACAGCCTGCGTGACCTGAAGGCTGCGGCGGAAGTGGGAGGGCAACCGATCCTGGTGTTGACCGGCAAGGGTGAGAAAACTCGCTCCGAGGGCGACCTGCCGGAAAATACGCTGATATTCGGCGACCTCAACGAAGCGGTCAGGCATGTGATTCAGAAGAGCACATGATCTTGATAAAGCAATTCAGCCACGGATTTACACAGATTTACACGGATAGATTCACGGAGGGTTCATCTGTGTTCATCCGTGTTTATCCGTGGCTAAATAAGGTTTTTTATTCACGCACATTCGTGGCTAAAGCTCTTTTTTAGAATGATCTGGCTCCGCTCTTTCGTCTTCGCCCTGGGGATGTGGTTGTTCACCCCGCTGTTTTTTTTCGTCGCCTTCTTTTCCCTGCCTCTACCCCCCGTCACCCGCTACCGCCTGATCGCGCACTGGGCAAAGATCATGCTGCGCTGGCTGAAGCTGACTTGCGGGCTTTCCTACCGCATTGTCGGCCGGGAAAACATTCCCCAAACTCAGGTTGTCGTGCTGTCCAAGCACCAGTCGGCGTGGGAAACCCTGGCGTTCCAGGACATTCTGCCGCCGCTGGTGTGGGTGCTGAAACGAGAGCTGTTGCGCATCCCGTTTTTCGGCTGGGCGCTGGCCATCGCCAGCCCGATCGCCATCGACCGCAGCGCCGGCCGGGCCGCGCTGAAGCAGATCCTGGAGCAGGGCAAGGAGCGGTTGGCGCAAGGCTTCTGGGTGGTGATTTTTCCCGAGGGCACTCGCGTCAGGCCCGGTGAGAAAGGCAAATACAACATCGGCGGAGCCTGGCTCGCTACCCATACCGGAACCCCGGTGCTGCCGGTGGCGCATAACGCCGGCGAGTACTGGGGCAAGAACGGCTTTCTCAAGCGCCCCGGCACCATCACCATCAGCTTCGGCCCGCTGATCGACCCAAAAGGGGTCAAGGCCGACGAGCTGAACGCGCGGGCGGAAGCCTGGATCGAGGGCGAAATGGCGCGCATCGCCGCTGGGATGGTCTAGCCTTGGGCTTCTTCGCCAAGCCGCGCGCCGCCAGCGAAACCCGCACCATCTGGCTGGATGGCCAGGAAATTCCCTATCTGCTCAAGCGCAGCCCGAAACGCCGCACCATCGGCTTGCGCATCGATCATCGCGGCCTTACCGTGAATGCACCGCAAAGGGCCGCCGATAGCCGCCTGGAGCAGGTGCTGCGGGAGCGTTCCGGATGGCTGTTCGACAAGCTGCGGGAATGGCAGGAGCGCCAGCCTGCTTCCTTCAATTGTGCCGACGGGGAAACGCTACTGTTCCTGGGCGGCGAGCTGGCGTTGCGCCTGATGGAAGGTGGGCCACGAGCTCAGCCGCGCCTGCTGGAGGACGATACTCTGGTGGTGAGTGTGCCGGATACCGGGGATGCGGCAGTGGTCCGGCGCAAGCTGGAGCAGTGGTATCGCGCCGAAGCACGCTGCCATTTTGTTCAGCGGCTGGAGCATTACGCCGGTCGCATGGGGCTGGCGGTGCGGAATGTGGCCTTGTCCGGTGCGCGCACCCGCTGGGGAAGCTGCAATTCGCGCGGCGATATCCGCCTGAGCTGGCGGCTGATCCAGGCGCCCATCAGCCAGATCGACTACGTCGTGGTGCACGAACTGGCCCATATCCGGGAACTCAATCATTCCCCCCTCTTCTGGGCCATCGTCGAGGAAACCCTGCCCCATTATGCAATGGCGCAACGGGCGCTCAAGGCGGGCGGCGCGCGCTACCATCGCTTTTAACGGGAACATCGCGAAGCGATACCTCATCAGTGCCTATCATCCGTGCAATTCATGGAATGAAACTCCATGATTGCAAGGATGATTGACATAATTCTCAGCACACAACTCGTCGATGCCATCGGCCATCCTCCCGCCGTGGCACCGCTTGGGTCGTGCCACGCGGGCTTTGGGGATTGGCAGCGTCATCGAAATCAAGCGCAGCCTTGCCCCCAAGGGGGAACGCGGATTTTATGCCGCCTGCGCCGACCTTAAACCCGCGAAAAAATTCGTCGTTTACCCCGGCCAGGAGCGCTATCGTTTGGCGGAAGACATCGAAGCGATCTCACTTGTCGGTCTGGCACAGGAAATCCATGATTGATTCAACCCAGATAATCCATTAGAGCCAAAACACTGCTGTGGGAGCGGCGCCCTCGCCGCGATTTGCGGCCGCATTCGCGCCGAGGGCGGCGCTCCTACAGGCACGACATTCCAATGGATAATCCGGGTTCAAGAGAAAAATAAAGCGATGCTGACCCCTTTGAAGCTCTTTGAAGCTGGAATGTTAGAGCTGACCCCGGAACTGTTCGGGTTACGTATGCCTGAACGTCTCGTATTGATCGTGGATTTCCTTGAAGCTCTTGTGTTGGATGTCGCGCACCTGGGGCGAGACGAAGGATTCCAGCGCGGTCTGGAGGCGCAAGGTGTTGTAGTTCCGTGAAATCAGCGTAATCCCCTCTGTAACCAGCTTGAGGATGAGAAGTTCCTCGTGGGTCTTGGTGCAAATGTTTTCCGCCATCGGAATGAACAGGAAATTAGCCAGGATGATGCCATGGAGCAGTGAGGTGAGGGCGACGGGAATGGCGCCGAGGATCATGGCGTTATCGCCGCTGTTGGCCAGGATGCCGATCAGGACGACGACACTGCCGGCGATGCCGGAAGCGAGCGCCAGCCGGGCCAGATGGCGGAAAACGCGTTCGTGCTGGGCGCGCCGCTGCTGGAAAAATAAGGTTTCGTTATTCATCATGTCGCGCAATTCGCTCACCGTAAAGCCATCCACCAGCATTGACAGCGCCCGCCGCAGGAACTGGACGCTCACCCGCTCCTCCTCGCTTTCCAGCGCCAGCAGGCCGTCCACATGGGACTTCTGGGAGAGGTTGATGAGTGCATCGACGATCTCCTTCTTGGTCGGGGGTTGGGTGCGGTAGCTGTTGACGGCCACCTTGAGGGCGGTGGTGTTTTCCACCGTCGGGTAACTGGCGATCGCCGAGCCCAGCGTTCCCGCCAGCACCGTGACGAAGCCGACCAGGTACAACATCGAATGATCTCCAGCGCCGATCCAGAAACTACAGAGAATGAGACCGGTATAGAAGATTAAGGTGAAAAAGATGATGCCAAACCAGGAGTGAGGGTGGGGTTTCATGATGCCTCCTTATAAGCGTGTCATGATGATGCCCCCCCCAAGCGGGGCATTGAGGCTTCGCCCGGGGGGGGGCTGACTTGCTAGTCAGCCGGAAATGGTCGCCTGATTTAGTAATAGCATAACAATGCCTTGAAAAATAGAATAGGGGATGTAGCCCTAATTTCATTGCGCAGCATGTTTTGTTGCGCGTAGCGCACAAAACCAGAAACAGCAAACCCGCCCAGCTACCCCCCGCAATAATTGGCAATCGCCACAAACTCCCCCACCCCCAAATTCTCAGCCCGCAATCCAGGCTCTATCCCCAGCGCCGCAAATCCCGCATCGTCCAGGTGAGCTTTCAGCGTATTGCGCAGGGTTTTGCGCCGCTGTCCGAAGGCGGCGGTGACGATGGCGCCGAACAGGGCTTCATCCTTTGCCGGATGCGGCAGAACCGCGTAGGGGATCATGCGCACGATGGCGGATTCGACCTTGGGCGCCGGGTGGAAAGCATCCGGCGGTACGATAAACATCAATTCCATGGCGTAGCGGTATTGCAGCATCACCGACAGCCTGCCGTATTCCGGCGTGGAGGGCGCGGCCACCATGCGTTCCACCACTTCCTTCTGCAGCATGAAGTGCATGTCGATGATGTTGCCGACGTATTCGCTGAGGTGGAACAGGATGGGCGTGGAGATGTTGTAGGGCAGGTTGCCGACAACGCGGATGCGCATCCCCAGGGTGGAAAAATCGAATTTCAGCGCATCGCCGGCATGGATCGTCAGCTTTGCCGCCGGATAGTTATTCTGCAGCCGGGCGATGATGTCGCGGTCGATTTCCACCACATGGAGGCGGGGCAGGATCTTGAGCAGCGGATCGGTGAGCGCGCCCAGGCCAGGGCCGATTTCGACCATGACGTCGTTGGGCTGGGGATGGATGGTGCTGACGATGGCCTGGATGACGCCCTGGTCGGTGAGGAAGTTCTGGCCGAAGCGCTTGCGTGGAATATGTTTCATTATCGGTGATGAGCCTGGTAGGGTGGGCACGTTTT
>JAUYEK010000239.1 GCA_030691435.1 Sulfuricella sp.
TGACGAAGGTTCTCCGCGTGGGCACAAAAACGTGCCCACCCTACTTTGCTACATGACTTTGAGAGAGATTGGGGTTTGGCGGTTTTCGAAGCGCATCGACAAATCCACCGCCTTGATGTCCTTGGTCAGGTTGCCGATGGAGATGCGCTGCACGCCGGTTTCTGCCACGGCGCGCACGGTTTCCAGGGTGATGCCGCCGGACGCCTCCAGCTCGGCCCTGGCGCCGGCCAGCTTTACCGCCGCGCGCAGGGCTCCCAGGTCGAAATTGTCGAGCAGGATCAGTGTCGCGCCTGCTGCCAGCGCCTGTTCCAGTTCATCCAGGGTTTCCACCTCGATCTGTATTGATATCCCCGCTGAGGCGATGTTCGCGGCCTGTGTCAGCGCTTCGCGGATGCCGCCCGCCGCCATGATGTGGTTTTCCTTGATCAGGATGCCGTCGTAAAGGCCGGTGCGCTGGTTTTCCCCGCCGCCGCATTGGACCGCGTATTTCTGCGCAACTCGCAGGCCGGGCAGGGTCTTGCGGGTGTCCATGATCCTGGCGTGGGTGGCCCTGACCGCTTCGACATACTGCCGCGTGGAGGTGGCCGTGGCGGACAGGGTTTGCAGGAAATTCAGCGCCGGGCGCTCGGCGCCGAGCAGGGCGCGGGCATTGCCGCCGATTTCCGCCAGCGTTTGCCCGGCGGCAACCGCTTCGCCGTCGCGGGCGAACCATTTGATTTCAATGTTTGAGTCCAGCCTGCGGAAGCAGGCTTCGAACCAGGCCGTGCCGCAAAGTACCGCCGCTTCGCGGCTGATGATCGCGGCGCGGGCCGTCTGCGCCGCCGGGATGAGCTGCGCGGTCAGGTCGCCGCTGCCGATATCCTCGGCCAGTGCGGCTTCGACGTTGCGGCGGATGGCCTCAGTGAACAGGGCGTTGGAAACGCTCATTTGGCGGGCAGCATTTCAGAAATCTTCGTCACATATTCCGGTGCGTCCCATTCAGCCCCGCCCTGCAGGACATAGCGGATGTTTCCCTTGGGGTCGACCAGGAAGGTGGAAGGGGCGACGAACACTTTCCAGGCACCCAGAGCCTTGCCGTCGCTGTCCATCAGGATGGTGAAATCGGCATTCACCCTGGTGAGAAAATCCTTCACCTCTTGTTCCGTTTCGCCCATGTTGACGGCGAGGATGACGAAGGGTTTGCCTGCCAGCTTGGCCTGGAGCCGCATCATCGAGGGCATTTCCTTGAGGCAGGGCGGGCAGTAGGTGGCCCAGAACTGCACCATCACCACCTTGCCACGATAATCCTTCAGATTTAGGGGCTTGCCGTTGAGGTCGTTCAGTGCCAGCGGCGGAGTGGGGCCGCCTTTCCAGGGTTTCAGATCCTGTGCCTGTGCGGAGGTAAGCAGGAACAGGCATGAAATGAAAAAAATCAGTTTTTTCATCGGGCAGACTCCAGTTGTTTGATCGCATCCAGTATCAGCTCGGGCAACCTTTCGGTCATTGCCCTTTCTTCGTCCGTCGGGTCCTGCACCGCATAGAAAAGGCCGCGCACGTTGGGCAACACTTTGCTGGCGACCTTGCTGCCGCCACGGGCGAATTCGACCTTGAGATGTTCCAGCCACCACCGTCCCGGGGAGCGCTGGCCCTGATAGATGAACACCGGCAGGGAGGTTCTCGATACGATACTGTGATAACGGGCTTCCACGCCCGGCGCGGGTTTGACGGAATAGAGTTCCGGGCTGAACAGGATGATGCCGATCAGGGCGGCCCGGTCTTGAGGGGTGGCCTGGTTCAGCCACATGTTAGCGCCCTGGAGGATAGGCAGGGCGCCGCGCCCGGTGGTGACCAGCACCACTTTCTTGCCGGACAGCTTGATGGCCTGGTCTATGACCTCGGCGATTTCCATGGGGGGGAGCTGTTCCATGCTGCTGGCCTCTACCGGCAAGGCGTGGGCGCCCAGCATGTCCGGCAGCCAGGCTTCCATCCCGAGCCGGGCCAGCGACTGGGATGCCCGCGCTTCCTGGGTGCCGAGCCCCTCGTCGCAGGGAAAGCCCAGCATCAGGATGTTTCCTTCGCCGGGAAAGGCGCGCAATTCGACTCTGGTGCCATTGGTCAGTTCCAGGCCGAGAGGCGCTGCGCTGGCTGACATCAAGGTGACGAGCAAGCAGAACAGGGAAAGCAAAAAACGGAAGAATAGATATTTCATCCCGGATTATCCATTGGAATGCTCGTGCCTGTAGGAGCGCCGCCCCGGCGCGAATGCAGCTGAAAATCGCGGCGAGGGCGCCGCTCCCACAGCGGTGTTTTGGCTCTAAATGGATAATCTGGGTTCATATGAGGCTTGAGTTTAGCCAAAGAAGTCGTCGATGTCATCAGGCTTGAAATTTGGCGCGCTCCACCCCACTTAAAAGATAGTCTCATCTTGAAAAAGGGAATCTCATGCGTTTCGACAAGCTCACCACTAAATTCCAGCAGGCCATTTCCGATGCGCAAAGTATTGCCGTCGGCCAGGATAACCAGTTCATCGAGCCGCAGCACCTGATGCTGGCGCTGCTCGATCAGGAAGACGGTGGCACTGCTTCGATCCTGCAGCGAGCGGGGGCGAATGTCGGCGGGTTGAAACCGGCCCTCCAGAAAAGCATAGAGCGCCTTCCCCGCGTCGAAGGGCATGGCGGCGAGGTGAGCGTTTCGCGCGACCTGAACAACCTCCTGAACCTTACCGACAAGGAAGCGCAAAAGCGCGGCGACCAGTTCATCGCTTCGGAGATTTTCCTGCTGGTTGCCGCCCAGGACAAGGGCGAGACCGGGCGTCTGCTGAAGGAGCACGGGGTTGCCAAGGAAGCGCTGGAACAAGCCATCAACG
>JAUYEK010000240.1 GCA_030691435.1 Sulfuricella sp.
CAGGATCGGACTTTACCGCCGGATTGGCCGGGTATTCCAGGTTGATGTCGGCGAACAGGTTCTGCGCCTTGTCCGAAGACAGCCATTCCAGCAGCCTGATCGCCTCTTTCTCGTGCTTGGCGTGCTGGGTGATGCCCGCGCCGGAAATATTCACGTGGACGCCGTTTTCTTTCTGGTTGGGCCAGAAAATGCCCAGCGGCAGGCCCGGTTTTTTCTCCATCAGGCGGCCGAAATAATAGGTGTTGGCGATACCGACATCGCACTGGCCGGCGGCGATGGCTTCCAGCATCTTGGTGTCGTCGGGGAAGGGGTCGGTGGCAAGGTTGGCGACCCATGATTTGACGACCTGCTCGGCCCTGGCCTCGCCATGCTCGGCGATCATCATCGCCACCAGCGACTGGTTGTAGACCTTCTTCGAGGTTCGCAGGCATAACCGGCCTTTCCACTTCGGGCTGCCGAGATCCTCGTAGGTGGACAACTCTGCCAGTTTCACCTTCTGGTTATTGAAGAAAACGGTGCGGGCGCGCACCGACAGGCCGAACCACTGGTTGCCGGGGTCGCGCAGGTGGGCCGGGATGTTGGCGGTCAGCACCTTCGACTGCACCGGCTTGAGCGAGCCTTCCCTGGCGGCTTCCCACAGGTTGCCCGCATCCACCGTGATCAGCATGTCCGCCGGGGTGTTCTCGCCCTCGGCCTTGAGACGTTGCAGCAGCGCACCTTCCTTGTCGGTGATGAACTTGATTTTGACGCCAGTTTCCCTGGTGTAGGCGTCGAACATCGGTTTGATCAGCTGCTCGTTGCGGGCGGAATAGACCACCACTTCATCGGCAGCCACTGGCGCGGCCAGCGCAAGCATAATGACGCCGAGCAGTGCATTAAAAGTAAATGTTTTCATTTGCGATCTCCGTCAAAGGATTAACGATGTGTTTCAATATATCGCAAATGCGAATTGTTATCAACAGTATTGTAAGTCAGCTAAAGCTAGAGCGTGGCGCCTGACGTGTTCAACCCAGATAATCCATTAGAGCCAAAACACCGCTGTAGGAGCGGCGCCAGCCCCCTCTCTAACTCTCCCCCTCTCCCAAAGGGAGAGGATGATCGCTCCCTCTCCCTTTGGGAGAGGGTTGGGGAGAGGGTTGGCCGCGATTTG
>JAUYEK010000243.1 GCA_030691435.1 Sulfuricella sp.
TTAACCCGGATAATCCATTAGAGCCAAAACACCGCTGTAGGAGCGGCGCCAACCCTCTCTCCAACTCTCCCCCAAAGGGGGAGAGGGCGATCGTCCCTTCCCCTTCACCCGCAAGGAGTGTCCCCGCCAGGTTCCCGCCGCTTTGCGGCGACCATGGCGAGACAAGGGGAAGGATGGGGATGGGAGTTGGCCGCGATTTGCGGTCGCATTCGCGCCGAGGGCGGCGCTCCTACAGGCACGAACATTCCAATGGATAATCCGGGTTTAAGAGGGTATTAGCGGTCGACAGGAAGGTGATCGACCTTCCATTCAGGGAAGCCGTCTTCCAGTCTGCGGGCACGATAGCCGTGCTGGCGCAACTGTTCAACCGCATCAAAGGCCAGCATGCAATAGGGGCCACGGCAATAGGCGACAATCTCCTGGTCATGAGGCAATTTGCTTAACCGCTCCGGCAGGGATTCAAGAGGGATATTGACCGCCCCTTCGATATGGCCGGCATCGTATTCGGCGGGGGGGCGAACATCAATCACCATCGCTTCCCCGGAGCTCACCAATCCCAGAAGCTCGTCACGACGGACGGGAGTCAGGTTGTCCCGGCTCTCAAAGTTTTCGCGGACAATGCGCTCCACTTCAGCCAGGTGTCGTTCAGCCACGTTACGGATATCCACTAACAGGGAAAGCACCTTTTCGTCGGTCAAGCTGTAGATAACCTGGGTACCCTCCTTGCGCGACTGAACCAGTCCGCCTCCGCGAAGGATTTGAAGGTGGTGGGAAGTGTTGGCTACCGACATGCCGCTTGCCTGTGCCAACCCATCCACGCCACGCTCGCCTTGTGCAAGCGCCTCCAGTAATTCAAGCCGATTGGCGCTGGCAAGTGCTTTCGCGACGAGGGCGAAGTTCTCGAAAAGTTTTTTTTTGGGAGTGTCGGCGGCCATTGAGATGATTTTAAAATTTAAGCAGAGGTTTAATTATAGCCACAATGAGGTGACAGCAATTATCATAAAATTCGAAGTCAGCACAGCAAGGTTTTTTAGCGGTTACTTCTGTTTCTCCAAGCGTACTTTTTGCGCACTGACAAAATCGCCCACATGAAGCTCTGCTTTTTTAGGGTCGATTGATAGTTCGCCGATCGAGAATAAAGGGAAAACCTGCCTGATGGTTAGCGACGCAACGGGAAGGGTCTGGGCTCCCAGTAATCCATTGGATGCGGACTCTGACTGAACCCGCTTTGCGGAATGGTAGGCAACGAATTTATCCCCCGGCGCTACGCGAGAGGCAGTCCCTCCATCGATATATATTTTGTTATTGTCGATATCGATATCTGTAATTTTTGCCGTGAATGGCATGCAGGCCAGATCGGTCCCAATGCCTTTGATGAGGGATTTCATCAGGACATCGAACCGCTTTCCAAAAGGCGTACTAAAATACTTGGCGCTACCGAAGAGCGATCTGATTTCAATTTCATTTTCGTCGGCAATCTCCATGCCCTGGCGTCTTTTCGCTACCAGCACTCCGGTAAGGCCATCATAGGCATCGACTTCCACCTCTATCCACCGGCCGTAATCAGTACGCCCAATGCCGGTATCGATGACACCCGACAATACCAATTGACTCCCGGTTTTAAATGCAACTTCACGCGCGGCATCTGTGCCTGAAAGTGCATCGGGTTGTGCTTTTAATGGCGGATACCCTATCCCGAGAGAGACTTTGCGCGGGAGAAACTCATCGCTTTCCTCCAATCTCCGCAATAAGTCTTCGGGAAAGCCGGATCGAATATTCGGGATCAGGGCTGCGGGGCGATAGTTGATTTTAAAACTCGTGGCGGAAATTTTTCTTTTGAGACGAGTCATTTCTCTTGTGGCATCAGTGCCTCCATCGACAGATGCACAAGCGCCGGGGGGCCTGGCTTGAGGCAAGCTTTCCTCGAGCTTGGCTACTGGGGGTGTTGCAATAGGGGGAGGGCTGGCCTCTGCGGGGCGACTTTCTTTGGCGTCAACGGGTTTCTTTGGACTCGTGCCCAATGATGGACGTTTTTTCGGATAAACTTTCACGTCTCGTTTCAAGGGCGCTCGTTCAGGTTGCTGGATCGCTGTGCTTTTCGAGGGCCTTTGTTTCGCTTTTTGGCGTGCCAGGGTTTGCTCTTGCTGTAGCTTGGCGAGTGCGGTCTGGTATTCCTTTTCACGCTGGTCCAGCAATGCCAGTGATTTTTTGAGTTGATTCTCCCTGGAACTCAACTCGGCTTCCTTTTCGCTGAGTGTTTTCGCTTTTTTATCAAGTTCGGCTTCCCGGCTGGCGCTCTTCGCTTCAAGCTCGGTTTTCTTTTTTTTCAGATCAACCTGAAGATCGGCTAATGAGTTTCTCTCTTTTTGCAGCTTGTAATATTGGTATCCAAGTGGCACTCCAAAAATGATTAGCGCCAATAGCGTTGGCAAAATAAAGCGCTTCGCAATCTCGGTAGCCGTTTTCAAATCGATCATGATCAGGATATCTCTTCAGTGTATTTCACGGTGTATGAGCAATAACTGCTTTTTCATGATCGTAAGAATACCGCGTTTCTGGAATAAAAATAGCCTTTATCCCAGATTATCCATTGGAATGCTCATGCCTGTAGGAGCGGCGCCCTCGCCGCGATTTTCGACCGTATTCGCGCCGGGGGCGACGCTCCCACAGCGGTGTTTTGGCTCTAATGGATAATCCGGGTTTATGACATGGGGCCGGTTCTTTTGGGCGTTGTCGGCCTGGGCCTGTCGGTTTGGCGGTACGCTCCGATTCCGCCACGAGCATGTAACTGATTACAGATGTTATCTTGGCGAGGGCGGTTACAATGGTGTTTTTTCCTTCCAAGATGCCCCGTCATGACAGAACCCGTTCGTCTCGCAAAACGCCTTGCCGAATTAGTCTCCTGCTCGCGCCGGGAGGCCGAGCTTTATATTGTGGGTGGCTGGGTCATGGTCGATGGGCAAGTGGTGGAAGAACCCCAGTTCAAGGTGTCGCAGCAGAAAGTCGAACTGCACCCTGACGCCAGGCTTGCACCGGTTGAGCCGGTGACCATTTTGCTGCACCAGCCGCCCGGCCATGATGCAGGCATGGGCGCCAGCTCCGCGCAGCCGCTGCTTACCGCCGACGCGCGGGCGGCTGACGACCCTTCCGGCATCCTCATGCTCAAGCAACACTTTGCCCGGCTGACCCCGACCGCGCCGTTAGAGGCGAACTCCAGCGGCTTGTCGGTGTTTACCCAGGACTGGCGAGTGGCGCGCAAGCTGATCGACGATGCTGCCACAGTCGAGCAGGAATACATCGTCGAGGTTACTGGCGAAATGGCGCCCGATGGGCTCAAGCGCCTCAACCACAAGACCGTTATTAATGGCCGGACGCTTCCCCCAGCCAAGGTCA
>JAUYEK010000245.1 GCA_030691435.1 Sulfuricella sp.
TCGCCCCCGGCGCGAATACGGTCGAAAATCGCGGCCAACTCCCATCCCCATCCTAACCTTCCCCTTGAAGGGGAAGGGACGATCGCCCTCTCCCCCTTTGGGGGAGAGTTGGAGAGAGGGTTGGCGCCGCTCCTACATGCACGGGCATTCCAATGGATGATCTGGGTTTAAATAAAAAAGCGCAGGATTTCTTGAATCCTGCGCTTTTTTTGCGGCCAGGCTAAACGCTGACGGCCTTTTCGCTGTTTTCGGCAAATTCGAGACGGACATTCTCCTGCTCGTCGATATCCACCACCACCTTGCCGCCATGGGCCAGTTTGCCGAACAGCAGCTCGTCCGCCAGCGCCTTGCGGATGGTGTCCTGGATAAGCCGCGCCATCGGTCGTGCGCCCATGGCCGGGTCGAAACCATGCTTGGCCAGATGATCCTTCAGGGCATCGGTAAACACGGCGTCCACTTTTTTCTCGTGGAGCTGTTCCTCCAGCTGCATCAGGAATTTGTCCACCACTCGCAGGATGACCTCGCGGCTGAGCGGCGCAAAGGAAATGGTGCCGTCCAGGCGGTTCCTGAATTCCGGACTGAACAGCCGTTTGATCTCCGCCATTTCATCGCCTTGCTGCCGCGCGGTGGTGAAGCCGATGTTGCTCTTGGCCAGTGATTCGGCGCCGGCGTTGGTGGTCATGACGATGATCACGTTGCGGAAGTCCGCCTTGCGGCCATTGTTGTCGGTGAGCGTGCCGTGGTCCATCACCTGCAGCAGGATGTTGAAGATGTCGGGGTGGGCTTTTTCGATTTCGTCGAGCAGCAGCACCGCATAAGGGTGCTTGGTGATCTGTTCGGTCAGCAGCCCGCCCTGTTCGAAGCCGACATAGCCTGGCGGGGCGCCGATCAGGCGCGACACCGCGTGCCGCTCCATGTATTCGGACATGTCGAAGCGGATCAGCTCGATGCCCAGGGTGTAGGCCAGCTGTCGCGCCACTTCGGTCTTGCCGACGCCGGTCGGGCCGGAAAACAGGAAGGCACCGATCGGCTTTTGCGGATTGCCGAGGCCGGAGCGCGCCATCTTGATTGCGGAGGCGAGGGCGTCGATGGACTTGTCCTGTCCGAATACCACAGCCTTGAGGTCGCGGTCGAGGGTTTTGAGGGCGGTGCGGTCATCGCTGGAAATGTTCTTCGGCGGGATGCGCGCGATCTTGGCGATGATTTCCTCGATTTCCTTGTTGGTGATGGTCTTCTTCTGCTTCGATTTCGGCTGGATGCGCTGCGCAGCCCCGGCTTCGTCGATCACGTCGATGGCCTTGTCGGGCAGGTGGCGATCGTTGATGTAGCGCGCCGACAGTTCCGCCGCCGTGGTCAGTGCTGAGGCCGTGTACTTGACACCGTGGTGGGCCTCGAAGCGCGATTTCAGCCCGCGCAGAATGGCCACGGTTTCCTCCACGCTGGGCTCGGGCACATCGATCTTCTGGAAACGCCGCGACAAGGCATGATCCTTCTCGAAGATGCCGCGATACTCGTTGTAAGTGGTGGCGCCGATGCAGCGCAGCTGCCCGGAACTCAGGGCGGGCTTCAACAGGTTGGAAGCGTCGAGCGTGCCGCCGGAAGCGGCGCCGGCACCGATCAGGGTGTGGATCTCGTCAATGAACAGGATGGCGTGCGGGTCCTCGGTGAGCTGCTTCAGCACCGCCTTGAGGCGCTGTTCGAAATCGCCGCGGTACTTGGTGCCAGCCAGCAGCGCGCCCATGTCGAGCGAGTAGACCGTGCTCTCGGCCAGCACTTCGGGCACTTCTCCCTCGACGATGCGCCGCGCCAGCCCTTCTGCAATGGCAGTCTTGCCGACACCCGCCTCGCCGACCAGCAGTGGGTTATTCTTGCGGCGTCGGCACAGGGTTTGAATGGTCCGCTCCAGTTCAAGTTCGCGCCCGATGAGCGGGTCGATCTTGCCAGCCAGAGCCTGGGTATTCAGGTTCAGGGTGAAGTTGTCCAGTGCGCCGGCGGGAGCGGCTTCCTGCTCGGACTCCTGCTCCGGATCCTGGCGCTGCACGCTGCCTTCCGCCACCTTGCTGATGCCGTGAGAGATGTAGTTCACGATGTCGAAGCGGGAAATGCCTTGCTGGCCGAGGAAATACACCGCATGGGAATCCTTCTCGCCGAAAATCGCCACCAGCACGTTGGCGCCGGTCACTTCTTTCTTGCCGGAGGACTGGACGTGCAGGATGGCGCGCTGGATCACGCGCTGAAAGCC
>JAUYEK010000252.1 GCA_030691435.1 Sulfuricella sp.
CTACATACGCCTTACGCTCGCTGAAATACGGCCAATTTTACTTCACGGTCTCTTTCAACTGCTCCAGGATCGCCGGGTTCTCCAGCGTGGAAACGTCCTGCGTGATCTCCTCGCCCTTGGCCAGGGCGCGCAGCAGCCGACGCATGATCTTGCCGGAGCGGGTCTTGGGCAGGTTGTCGCCGAAGCGGATTTCGTCGGGCTTGGCGATGGATCCGATTTCCTTGGCCACCCAGTCGCGCAGGTCGGCGACGATCTTCTTCGCCGCTTCGCCTTCGGGGCGCGCGCCTTTCAGCACGACGTAGGCCACTACCGCTTCGCCCTTGATGTCGTGCGGCTTGCCCACCACGGCGGCTTCAGCCACCAGCGGATTGGCCACCAGGGCGGATTCGATTTCCATCGTGCCGAGGCGGTGGCCGGACACGTTGAGCACGTCGTCAATCCGGCCCATGATCCAGAAATAGCCGTCCAGGTCGCAGTTGGCGCCGTCGCCGGCGAGATAATACTTGCCGCCCAGGTCTTCCGGGTAGTAGCTCTTCCTGTAGCGCTCCGGGTCGCCGTAGATGGTGCGGATCATCGCGGGCCAGGGACGCTTGATGACCAGGAAGCCGCCCTTGCCTTTTTCCACGTCGTGGCCCGCTTCATCGACGATTGCCGCCATGATGCCGGGCAGGGGCATGGTGCAGGAACCGGGCTTGAGGCCGTGTACGCCGGGCAGCGGGGTAATCATGTGGCCGCCGGTCTCGGTCTGCCACCAGGTATCGACGACCGGGCAGCGGGCCTGGCCGACGGTGTTGTAATACCACATCCATGCCTCGGGATTGATCGGCTCGCCCACGGTGCCGAGCAGGCGCAGGGAAGAAAGGTCATATTGCCTGGGCAGGTCGGCGCCGAGCTTGATCAGGGAGCGGATCGCGGTCGGCGCGGTGTAGAAGGTGGTGACCTTGTGGTCCTGGATCATCTTCCAGAAGCGGCCGGCGGCGGGGTAGGTCGGCATTCCCTCGAACATCAGCTGGGTGGCGCCGATCGCCGGCGGACCGTAGGCGACGTAGGTGTGGCCAGTGATCCAGCCGACGTCGGCGGTACACCAGAACACGTCGCTGTCCTTGTAGTCGAAAGTCCAGCGCATGGTGTTGATGGCGTGGAGCAGGAAACCGGCGGAAGAATGCTGCACGCCCTTGGGCTTGCCGGTGGAGCCGGAGGTGTAGAGAATGAAGAGCGGATGCTCGGCGCCGACCCACTCCGGCTCGCAGGTATCGGCCTGGCCCTTGACGGCATCGTGCCACCACACGTCGCGCTGTGCATCCCACGCCGTTTCGGCGGCGGTGCGCTGGTACACCACTACCTTTTTCACGCACTCGCAGCCGCCCATGGCGAGCGCCTCGTCCACCGCCGGTTTCAGGGCTATTGCCTTGCCGCCGCGGAACTGGCCGTCGGCGGTAATCACCAGGCTGGCGGCCGCGTCGGTAATGCGCTCGTGCAGGCTCTTGGCGGAGAAGCCGCCAAACACCACCGAGTGGATCGCGCCGATGCGGGCGCAGGCCTGCATCGCCACCACCGCCTCGATGCTCATCGGCAGGTAGATGACGACACGGCCGCCCTTCTTCGCGCCGAGCGCCCTGAGACCGTTGGCGAACTGGCAGACGCGGTGATAAAGGTCCTTGTAGCTGATCCTGGTGACCTTGCCGTCGTCCGCCTCGAAAATGATCGCGGTCTTGCCGGGCTGGGTGACGAGGTGCTTGTCCAGGCAATTCCAGGAAACATTCATTTCGCCGTCTTCGAACCATTTGTAGAACGGCGCGTTGCTCTCGTCCAGCACCTTGGTGAAAGGTTTCTTCCACACCAGCAGTTCGCGCGCCAGCCCGGCCCAGAAGCCTTCGTAATCTTTATCAGCCTGTTCGCACAGCGCCCGATAGCCCTCCATCCCCTTGACGTTGGCTTGTGCCCTGAATGACTCGGCCGGCTCGAATATCCGGGTTTCGGTCATGACTGATTCGATCGACGACATGTTTTCTCCTCGTTGATTTTGATACGATGCGGTAGGTAGGTAGGTTAAACGAATAATATCGCTTTTGTTAATCGCTGCAAGCCGAACAAGCAGGTTTTTGCCGGTGAGCAACCCTTGAAACTTGGCGGCCCAGCGGTCTTATATATAAGTTAACCATTACATCTTTTGATACCAAAATGGATATTTCCATGCAAAACACTTCCGCGCCCCCCGAAGCACTGATCGAAAAGGCGCTCAACCTCAGCAGCTATGCCCGGCGCCTGACCGAGATCGACCCATCCGCTCTCGTCCGGCTGCGCGAGACCCTGTTCATCCCCTGGGATGCCGCGGCAATGCAGGCCGTCCTCGACGGCTGCGCTATCGAAGACGAGGCCGCGCTGAAAAAAACCCTGCGCACCCTGCGCAAGCAGGTGATGCTGCGCCTGATCGTGCGCGATCTCGCCGGACTGGCCGACCTGCGCGAAGTCATGAGCACCGCCACCCTGCTGGCCGAAGTCACCACCCGCTTCGCCCTGTCCCGGATCGACAGCTGGCTGCGCAGCCAGTACGGGCCGCCTGTCGGGGAAGAAAGCGGCGCCGAGCAGGAACTGGTGGTGGTCGGCATGGGCAAGCTCGGCGGCGGCGAGCTCAACGTCTCATCGGACATCGACCTGATCTTTGCCTACCCGGAGGAAGGCGAAACCGCCGGGCCGCGCAAAACCAGCAACCATGAATACTTCGCCCTGCTCGGCAAGAAGCTGATCGGCGCCCTCAACGAGGCCACCCCGGACGGCTTCGTCTTCCGCGTCGACATGCGGCTGCGGCCCTATGGCGACTCCGGGCCGCTGGTCGGCAGCTTTTCCATGCTGGAAAACTACTACCTCACCCAGGGCCGGGAATGGGAGCGCTACGCCTGGATCAAGGGGCGGCCTCTCACCGGTAGCCTGCGCCAGGAACTGGCCGCCATCCTGCGCCCATTCGTGTTCCGCAAATACCTCGATTTCGGCGCCTTTGCCTCGATGCGCGGCCTGCACACCCAGATCCGCCAGGAAGTGAACCGGCGCGACATGCAGGACAACATCAAACTGGGGCCGGGCGGCATCCGCGAAATCGAGTTCATCGCCCAGGTGTTCCAGCTCATCCGGGGCGGCAGGGAAACCGAGCTGCAAACCCGCTCCACCCTGGTGGCGCTCGACCTGATCGAACAGCGCAATCTGCTGCCGATGCAGGCCGTGACCGAGCTGCGCGACGCCTACTTCTTCCTGCGCAACCTGGAGCACCGCCTGCAATACCTGGAAGATGCCCAAACCCAAACCCTGCCGACCAGCGACGCCGACCGGACAATTATCGCCGCCGCGATGGGATTTGCCGAATGGCCCGATTTCCTGCAAGCTCTCGATGCCCACCGCGGCAAGGTGGAGCGCCATTTCGAGCAGGTCTTCGCTGAGCCGCAAAGCGCGCAGGGCAACCACCCGCTGGCGGCATTGTGGCAGGGCGCACCTGCTGAAGAAGAGGCGATCTCGCTCCTCGCCGAACAGGGCTACCGCCATCCCGCCGAGGCTAGTCAGCGCCTCAAGCGCATTCGCGAGAGCGGCCGCTACAACCAGCTGCCGACCGAGAGCCGCGCCCGCTTCGACGCGTTGCTGCCGCCGCTGATCGAGGTTGCGTGCAACTTTCCCAACCCGGATGAAACCCTGGAGCGCGTACTCCACCTGGTGGAAAATATCAGCCGACGCTGCACCTATCTGGCCCTGCTATCGGAGTACCCGCAGACGCTCAACCAGGTGGCCAAGCTGTGCAGCGCCAGCCCCTGGGTGTCGGACTACCTCACCCAGCACCCGATTTTGCTGGATGAACTGCTCGACACCCGCGAGCTTTACGCCAGGTACGACCGGGAGAAACTCCGCAACGAGCTGAAAGGGCTGCTGCACGCGGCTGAAGGCGACACCGAGCGGCAGATGGACAGCATGCGCCACTTCAAGCAGGCGCAAATATTCCGCCTGGTGGCGCAGGATCTGGCCGGGGCGCTGCCGCTGGAAATCCTGTCCGACCAGCTCTCCGACCTGGCCGACATGATCCTGGACGAAACCCTGCGCCTCGCCTGGGCCGGGCTGCGCGTCAAACACCGCGAGTCGCCGCGCTTCGCCGTCATCGCCTACGGCAAGCTGGGCGGCAAGGAGCTGGGTTACGCCTCCGACCTCGACATCATCTTTCTTTACGACGACGATTCCCCTGACGCCGCCGAGATCTATGCCAGACTGGCGCAGCGCATCAACAGCTGGATTTCCAGCATGACGCCGGCCGGCATCCTTTACGAAACCGACCTGAGGCTGCGGCCCAACGGCGCCAGCGGCCTGCTGGTCAGCTCGATCGAGGCGTTCGAGGGCTACCAGAAGAAACAGGCTTGGGTGTGGGAGCACCAGGCTCTGACCCGAGCCCGCTTCTGCGCCGGCGACGCCGATGTCGGCGCGGCCTTCGAGCGCATCCGCATTGAGGTGCTGCGGCAGGAGCGCGACGCCGCGACCCTGCGCGAGGAAGTGCTGAAGATGCGGCAGAAAATGCTGGATGCGCACCCCAACCCCAGCGGCCTGTTCGACATCAAGCATGATCGCGGCGGCATCATCGACGTCGAGTTCATCGTGCAGTACATGGTGCTGAACTTTTCCCGCCTCCATCCCGAACTGACGCGAGACGCCGGCAACCTCGCGCTGCTCCGGCTCGCCGGTGAGCTCGGGCTGATCCCCCCGGAACTGGCGGAGCAGGTGCGCGACACTTACCGCGAATACCGCCTGCTCCAGCATCAGCTGCGGTTGCAGGGCGGCGCCCATGCCCGCATCGACCCGGCGCAGATGGAAGAACACGCGGAAGCCGTCAAGCGGCTGTGGCAAATAATCCTGAGTCCTGAGTCCTGAGTTCAAGGATTATCGCGCAGCGATACCATGCACTCAGCACTTTCCACTCAGGACTCAGGACTAGGTTTCCGCACTCAGCACTCAGGACTGCTCCCGCTTTCAAGACTTTTTGCGCTACAATTACCCGATTCCCGATAATTCTTTAGATTTTGGAGTAAATGAGCATGTCTATGTCCGACCGCGACGGCCTGATCTGGTACGACGGCAAGATGGTGAACTGGCGC
>JAUYEK010000257.1 GCA_030691435.1 Sulfuricella sp.
TCGCCAAGGGCCAGAGCCACCATGCCGCCGCGCTTCCCGCCCACCAGGCACTGGCCATGGCCACCAGCCATGCCGCCAAAGCGCTGGGAATCGACCGCCTGACCGGCTCGCTCGCCCTCGGCAAGGCGGCGGACATCACCGCGGTGGACTTGTCCGCCCCGGAAACCCAGCCATGCTATGATGTCACCTCGCACCTGGTGTATGCCGCCGGACGGGAAAACGTCAGCCACGTCTGGGTAAACGGCAAGCTGGTGCTGGACGAACGGCGCCTCACCACCATCGACATCCATGAACTCAATGCCAGAACCAGCTTCTGGCACGAAAAAATTAGCCGACCAACATGAGCGACACATTGAACGCAGACCAGCAGGAACTGGACAAATTCGCCCAGCTCGCCCACCGCTGGTGGGATCCCAACAGCGAATTCAAACCGCTGCACGACATCAATCCGTTGCGCCTTGACTACGTTGATCAGGCCGCCGGACTAGCCGGCAAGACCGTGCTCGACGTCGGCTGCGGCGGCGGCATCCTGGCCGAAAGCATGGCAGCGCGCGGCGCCCAGGTCACCGGCATCGACCTTGGCGAAAAAGCGCTCAAGGTCGCCAAGCTGCACCTGCTGGAAAGCGGTCAGAAAGTCGACTACCGCCTGATCGCAGTGGAAGAACTGGCCAGGGAGCAGCCCCACCAATACGACATCGTCACCTGCATGGAAATGCTCGAACATGTTCCCGACCCGGCCAGCGTGGTGCGGGCCTGCGCGGAACTGGTCAAACCGGGCGGCCATGTATTCTTCTCCACCCTCAACCGCAACCCGAAATCCTATTTGTTCGCCGTAATCGGCGCCGAGTATGTGCTCAACCTGCTGCCCAGAGGCACCCACGAATACGCCAAGTTCATCAAACCTTCCGAACTGGGCGGCTACTGCCGCGCCGTCGGCCTCGGTGTCGCCGGCATCACCGGCATGAGCTACAGCCCCTTCTCCAAAACCTACACCCTCGGGTCGGACACCAGCATCAATTACCTGATCCATTGTCGGCAGGAATAATGAAAGCGGTACTGTTCGACCTCGACGGCACGCTGGCCGACACCGCGCCCGATCTCGGCCACGCCCTCAACCTGCAGCGCGAACGGCACGGACTGCCGCCATTGCCGCAGGAAACCATCCGCCCCTACGCCTCCCACGGCACCGTCGGCCTGTTCGAAATCGGCTTCAGCCTGAAACCGGAAGATGCGCGCTTCGAAACCATGCGCGAGGAATACCTGGCGCTCTACACCGCCAACCTGTGCCTGCACACGCGGCTGTTCCCGGGAATGGCCGAACTCCTGGACGAACTCGAACGCAAAGGCATCGCCTGGGGCGTGGTCACCAACAAACCGTCACGCTTCACCAACCCGCTGCTGGAGCAGCTCGGGCTGATCGGACGCGCCGCCAGCGTCATCAGCGGCGACACCTGCTCCCATCCCAAGCCGCACCCCGAACCGCTGCTGTGCGCCGCCCGCGACATCGGCGTGGTGCCGCAGTCCTGCCTGTACGTGGGCGACGCCGAGCGCGACATCGAGGCGGCGCGCGCCGCCGGCATGCCGGCGCTAGTGGCCGCTTACGGCTATCTGGGGGCAAACGACAAACCGGAAACCTGGCGGGCGCAGAGCATCATCGACTCTCCCGCCGAAATCATGCGTTTTCTCAGGTAACACAACCGCGCAACCCTTCTTGCACGGCTGATTCAGCCGCTGTTCAGCGATTTCCCGCCAGCCGGGAGAAAAATTCCCGGCGCGACACTTCCTTCTGCCAGCCGCATTCCCGTTTCTGCTCTTCCATCACCCGGTCGCGGGTCTTGATGACTTCGTCCCAGGCGGCGAATACCGCATCGGCGGAATCGAACCGTTCCATCGACTGCACCAGCGGCTGCAACAGGAAATGCCCGAGTTCGGGCAGGTAGTTGAGGTGCGCCTTCTGCTCGCCGCCCAGGATGGAGAAGTCGAGCAGCGGGCCGATCACGAGGAAGGGAGCGGCAGCACGCTCGGCGGCGCTCCAGCCGGCCGGGACGAGCAGGCCGGGATCGCGCTCGGGCAGGAACACCCGCGCCATCATCCACGGCGTCAGCAGGAGGAACACGCACCAGCCGTCGCTGCGGCGGAAGGCGCGGACTTCAACCGGCAGGTCGTGGTTGACCAGGAACTCGCCGCTGAAATAATCGCGGTAAATCTCGCCGAAGCAGTCGCCCACCGCGGCGATCACCGCCGGGTCGTCGCGCTTGGGCAGCACCCCCAGTTTCCAGGCGAAATCACTCATCGGACAGGCCCGCAAGCTGCTGGCCGAGCTGCCGGTAAAGCAGCAGCCCGCTTTCCTGTTGCAGCACCGAGCCGAGCCGGGGCGCCCAGGCTGCGAGATGCTCGCACCACAATTCCTGCAGCAACTCAGTGCTGTGGCCGCAGGGCTGCTCCAGCAAAAAGGCGGTGCACTCCAGCAGGGTGCCGAGATAGTCGGGCGGCGCGCCCTCGGCTTGCAGCCCGGCACGCTGGTAGAGCTCGCCGAGCTGGTCGCAGGCGGCGCCGAACATGGCCCCGCCGAGGAACGCCGACTCGAACGGCGGACAGATGGTTTTCGGATGGCCGGAGATGAACAGGCGGGCATGCTCCGCCTGCCATTCCTCCAGCGGCGTTTGCGCCAGCTCTGTGATGGGCTCGCCGAGCCAGGCATATTCCCCGGCCAACTCGTTCAACACGCCCAGGGATTCAATGCCGGGACTGGCCAGCAGGCCGGAAAGCAGACGCAGGGTTTCAGGGGAGGCATTCAACATGAATTGGCAGAATGACGTAGTCGTTGTGGGTCAGGCTTTCTCGCCCGTGCGAGCAGCTTTGCTGCCGCTCGCGGCGGGGACACTCCTTGCGGGTGCAGCCTGACATGTACGGCTAAAGCCGTACCCACAGCAAATTGGGCCTCACCAAGGATAAGCATAAACCCCCGCATACATGAAATAATGCCGCAGCATGTAGCCGCCCATCAGCACCAGCAGCGCCGCCGCCACGGTGGGGAGGCGGCTGCCCCAGCCCTTGATCACGCCTTTCAGTTCCAGGAAGAACGGCACCAGCAGGCCGAAGCCGATGAAGCCGACCAGCCAGCCCATGTCGTTCCACAGCAACTGCGCCGAGCGGTAGCCGGATTCCGAGCCGGACAGGGTGTAGTTGAAGAAGGAGAACAGGATCACCAGTTCGGTGGCGATCAGGATCACGTCCATGCGCTCGTAGCGGTGGCGGATGTCCTGGTCGTTCTCGTCGGGAATAAAGATGTTCAGCAGCAGAAGCAGATAGGCGAACGCGGTCGAGAACGCCGACACCGTGAACAAGAGCGGCACGCCGGGGTTGTGCCAGAGCGCCACCGCCGGGAACGACTGGATCAGCAGACCGGTATACACCGTGGTGCCGATGCCGTTGACGGTGGCTAGCCAGCCGACGATGCGGCGCCGTTTCAGGCAGCAGCCGGACAGCCATGCCACAAACCTCATCTGCAGTATCGTCCCCACCAGCGGCATGCGCAGGAACAGCGGCGTCTCGCGCATGTAGGGCAGCGCGTAGAGCATGCCCCACACCATCATCCACAGGATGAACTGGGTACCCCAGGCGATCCAGGCATGAGGCTGGTAAAACAGCACCAGCGGGTTGAGCACGTAGATCACCGCGACGTGGTGCAGCAGGTGGGCGAACAGCACCGCCGAGCTGATGGCGAGCATCACCACGCCGGACAGCGCGCCCCACAGAACGAGCTTGCGGTGCGGCCGGCAGTACATGTCGGTGAGGAAGCTGACCGACAGGGTCGCCGCGCCCAGCCCGCCGAAGAACAAATACATGGCGATCCACCAGGTCCAGATGCTTTGCGTCGTATAGGTCATGGTATCCATGGCTTAACCTTTCCGCTTCATGTCGTCGATGTAGTACACGTTCGGCCTGGTTCCCAGGTGCGGCATCAAGGGCTGCGCCACCCCGCTCGCCACCATCTGCGTGACCGGGTCGGAAGGGTCGTCCAGGTCGCCGAACTGGCGCGCCGAGCCGACACAGGTTTCCACGCACGCCGGCTTCAGCCCCCTGTCGAGGCGATGGGCGCAGAACGAACACTTGTCCATGCTCGGGCTGGTGCGCTGGAGCTCGCCGTAGAACTCCTTGCCGGTCTTGATGTCGTCGTAAGTCACCTCGTAGCGCGCATCGTAGGGGCAGGCCATGGCGCAGGCGCGGCAACCCATGCAGCGTTCCGGGTTGACCATGACGATGCCGTCGGGGCGCTTGTAAGTCGCGCCGGTCGGGCACACGGTCAGGCACGGCGGGTTGTCGCAATGGTTGCACAGGCGCGGGAAGAAGCGCCGCCGCACCATTTCACTCGTGCCGATTTCCTTCTCGTGTACATACGTTCGCCAACTGCCCTTCCACACCGGGGTCTGGTTTTCCATCGCACAGGCCGCCATGCAGGCATTGCAGCCGACGCAGGTATTCAAGTCGATCACCATCGCGTAGTGCGTCATGCCTGTACTCCTTTGCCTTCAATCTTCTTGATCCGAACCGTGAATTCCTGGGAGCGGAAGCCCGCCACCACCGGCTCGACGTTGTAAGGGATCAGCTTGCTGGTGGCGGTGCCCACGCCCACCGCGCGGGTGAGCACCGGGTTTTCCGCCCCGAACGAGGAATACAGGAACACCGCGTCGCGGTGGATCAGGCGCGTGACGTGGGCGTGGCCGTCCGCCGACTGGCCGCTCATCGCGTTGACCAGGCGGATCGCGTCGCCGTCCTTGATGCCCAGATAGGCCGCCCGCGCCGGGTGTATCCAGACGTTGGTGTAGACGCCCTTCTTGAACTTGTTGATCGCCGCCAGCACCGGGTTGTTGCTGTTGGTCGAGGCGTAGGACACGGTCGGCGCCTTGCCGTAGGTGAAGTAGAACTCGTCGTCGTCCAGCGCCCCGGTCTTGGCGTCCTTGCGGCACTCCGCCGGGATGTGGGTGGCCAGCACGCTGAAGTTGGGCGCCTTGCCGCCGCCCTTCCTGAGCATGTCGAACAGGCCGGAATAGAACTCGATCCGTCCGCTGCCGGTCGGCATCGGCAGCTTCCACGGCATGGCGGAATGTTCGAGGATTTTCTTGTGATCCTCTTCCATATACACGCCTTTTTCGCGCAGCACGGTGTCGAGCTGCTTGACGGTAATGCCCGCCTTCTTCGCCGAGGTTTCGAACGCCACCTCGCGGCAGGCGGCGGAGAATGGGCTTTTCACCTTCTGCGCCTGGTTCCTGGCGAGCTTCTCCCTGACCGGCGCGGCTGGCATACCGGTGAGCTTCTCGATCCAGTCGAGGAAATGGTCGGTCTTGCCGCTGATGATCTCGGTGATCTTCAAGAGGATGTCCGGCATCTCGCGGGTGTCGTAGAGCAGGTCGATCGCCGGGTAGCGCGTCACCATGGCCAGGTCGTGGTTCACGCCGTTGCCGTAGATGTTGGGCTCGCCGCGTTCCAGGTAGGTGGAGTTGGGCAGGATCACGTCGGCGTACATGGTGGTGTCGGACGGCAGCACGTCGATGGCGATCACCAGCTCGACGTTCTTGTGCGACAGGATTTCCTTCCAGCGGCTGTCCGGGTAGTAGTGGCGCACCGGGTTGGCGGCGTTGACCAGGATGGCGCGGGTCAGATAAGGCTCGCCGTCGAAGTTGAGGTTGCCCTCCACCGACTCCTTCAGGCCGGTATCCGCCATCACCGGCAGCATCACCCACGGCCGCCCCGCCTCGCGCTCCTGCTTGGAGAAGGCCCACGCCCAGCCGGGCTTGCCGTGGCCGAAATTCTTGCCGTCGGAGAAGGTATCGATCACCATCTTGGCGAACGGCATGCCGGCCAGCGAAGTCATCGGCGGGCCGGCGGGATGTCCTTCCTGCTGCGCCTTGAAGGCGTGCGCCGCCTTGTGGTGGAACTCGCCGCTCATCAGCCAGCCGCCGGTGCGGTCGATGCCGCCGGTGAGCGCCTGGATCATTGCCTGCACCCGGCGCAGCATCATCATGTTGCCGTAGCGCGCGCCGTGCCAGCCGGGGTCGATGATCGCCGGGCGGGTGGTGCCGAATTCGCGCGCGATGCGGCGGATAGTGGCAGCCGACACGCCGGTGGAAGGCTCCGCCCACTCCGGGGTGTAGCTCTTCAGCTCATCGAGCTGCGCCTGCAACACCGTCACCACCTCGCGGCCGTCCAGCTTCAGACCGGGCGGGGCATAGAGCGCGGGGTAGAAGGCGGTGCCGCCCACGTCGGTGGTGTTGTCGTTGGTCACGGCAGGGAGGGTGCGGATGGTGGAGGTTCTTTCCTGCACCACGCGCGGCCTGCCCTTGGCATCCAGCGCCAGTTGCCACTGTCCGTCGGCATCGCGGTAAGAAAGGAACGGCATGTTGGAGTGACGCATCAGGAAATCGGCATCGTAGAGCCTCTCGTCCAGCATGATCTTCAGCATCGCCAGACAGAAGTCCAGATCGGTGCCGGGGCGGATTGAAATCCACTCGTCCGCCTTGGCGGCCGTCTCCGACTGGCGCGAATCCAGCGCCACCACCTTGGCGCCGTTCTTGCGCCCCTGGGCGAAGCGCACCATGCGGCAAGTGGACACCGCGCCGATCGAGGCGTTGTTGGCGACGAACAAGATGTACTTGGCGTTGTCGTAATCCGGCAGCACCTCGTCGTGGATGTTGAAGTTGCCGGTCACAGAATCCGTCCCGAGGTGGCCGGTGGTGACGCAGTGCTGCATCGGCGAGGCGATAATGTTCGGCACCTTGTTGGCCAGCGCGAACGGCACCGCCCAGTTCATGTAGAACACGCAGGAAGTCCAGCCGCCCACCATGGTCCATTCCCAGGGCTGGATGTTGGCGGATTTCTGCTTCTTGGCGATATACTCCCAGGCCTCTTCCCAGCTCGCCGGGCGGAACTTCATCTCGCCGCGCTTGGAACCTTCCACCCGGATCAGCGGCGTTTTCAGCCGGTCGGTGTCGTAGGTCTGGCGCAGCCCGGCCTGGCCGCGCGCGCAAATCTTACCGCGGTTGAGCGTGGAGTTGGGATTGCCGTCGAGCTTGACGATGCGCTTGACGCCGTTTTTCGTCTGCGTGGTGACGCGCAGATTGCACAGCGACGAACAGAAATTGCAGATACTGTAAGTGTATTCCTCGCTATCCGCCGCCCCGCCTTCGGCAGCGGCGGATTTGCTCAACAAGCTGGCCGGTTTCAACAGCGTCAACCCGGCAGCGCCCAACCCTGTCGCCTTCAAAAAAGTGCGACGGGTCAGACTCGGAAAGTTCCAGGCCATGTGCAATCCCCTCCAATATTATAATTTTCTAATTTAACCCGCAAAAACAAGAAACTATCTATGCGAGTTGACCAGGATCAATCCTAGGCAACCTGGAGAAGTGTCGTCATTGATAATTCGCAATCCGGGATAAATTTCCCGGAACCGGCCTCCCCCTCCCTATTTCTGATAGAATTTGCATGTAGGTTGAACTTTTTGCTTCAGGGTTCATCTTATAGTTAGCATGGGGGCGACCCGGTTTCGACGTGGGTTGCAAAGCAGCGTAGGGCATACCGAGGCTCAGTTACCTCGTAAATCCATCTGAAAAAAACTAGTCGCAAACGACGAAAACTACGCTCTAGCCGCTTAATTGACGGTTAGACTCTGCACCGGTTGGTCTCTGGGCCGGCTTGAAGCCGCAAGGTGGAAAGAGCAGAGTCATTCACAGAGACTCGTGTCGGTCCGGGTTGCTTGAACCGATCCTAAACTTAAGGCAACTAGCGTGAATTCAGCCTGTTCGGTTGGCGTAATTCGGGCGAAATCAAATAATCGGACTAAGTATGTAGAACTGCCTGTAGAGGGCTTGCGGACGGGGGTTCGATTCCCCCCGCCTCCACCAAACAACAAATGGCACCCCGCGGGGTGCCATTTTTGTTTGTGGTGGCGGGGTGGATGAGGATCCCCTCTGGGTTCGACCAGCGAGCACTGCTCGCGCAGGACGCCCGCAAGGGCGGTCCCGGAGCAAAGCGCAGGGATGGCTGGATCGCCCTAAGGCGAGACAGACACAATCCCACCACCATCAAAAAAACAGCCGCCATCTGGCGGCTTCACTTCAACACGATTTAATTCGAATCTGACCCTAAGGTTTCAAAGCCGACAATCAACCCATTTGTTCCTTCAGATATCTTCCGAAAAACTTTGCCAGCCTAGGTGGAACAGCATTCCCAATCAAGACTGCCGCAAACTCACTCCCATCCTCCGGATAAAAAACATACTCATTGGGGAACGTTTGCAGGAGGGCGGCTTCCTTGGGAGTGATACCTCGGTTCTGGTCTGTATCGTAATGAGCAAATCTTCCGTTCGAGACAGAAATGCATCGGGTCGTAATTGTAGGGCCAATATCGTCACCCCTCATTCGGGTATAGGTGTCCGTAAAGGAGGCTTTGCCCGCTTTAGCTTCCAACCGATTATGGCAGTTCAAAGATAAATCGCCGTAACGCGTGTTTTTCAAATAAGCATTGTTCTCGCCTGGAGGGGCTGATGCGATGCGTTTAAGGTTGAGATCGCTCAGCGCCCTTGAACGATGGTTCTTAATGGTCGGATGCACCTCACCCGCAGCAAGAGGCGGCAAGTGTCCGATGGACTCAGCCACTGTGACATATTTTTTTAAATCGGGATCCGCATCAGGCACAGAGATCTCTATTTTTTTTCGCCGGCCTTTCCTCACAGCAAGACCGATGGTCCGTCTTCGATGCTGAGGCACACCAAATTTTGCGGCATTGATAACTTTGGCATCAAACACATAACCCATTTCATTCAACTGGGCTTCAAATTGGGACAAGACAGAGCCTTCGCCAGTAATCCCTTCAACGTTTTCACAGATGAGTGCATCGGGACGAAATTTTTTGATCAGATGAACGGTAGTCAAAAGCAAGTTAGAATCGTTGGAGCGCTTGAACTTGCAGCTTGTAGACATCTCAACATGGGAAATCTTGGTGAAGGGCTGACAAGGGGCGCAGAGAGCGAAAATCAGCTTGGGCCTGATACCACCAGACTGTTCAGTCTGCTTCTCTATCAACTGGGATAGAAGCTTGGAAATTTCATGCTGCTCACCGCCAGGGTGTTCATCTGTCTTGGGGAAAATGTCTTTGCAAATGAAATCTGGACGAGAGCCATCTGGATTGACGTTCTGACGATAAGTTTTCTCGCAAAGAGCTTTGTTATCGACACCAGCGAGAACATGAATGCCTGCCTGGATAAGACCGTTAGTCATACCTCCGGCGCCGCAGAAGAAATCAATCGCTATGACTTTGTTGATCCGCCCCATGTAATCCGCATTCGTTTATAGCATCCACCACCGATGCACAGTGAGCGGCATTAGCATGGATGTCTTTATCCCAAAATCTAAAGACCCGCCACCCGAGATGGGTGAGAGCCACATTGACTTGTTCGTCGCGCATTATATTACTCTCGATCTTGGGAATCCAGAAGTACTGTCCTTGTTGGACTTAATCGCCATTTGAGCGGTCGCCCAATTCCTGCCATGCCAGAAGGAGGAATCGCAAAAAATGGCGATTTTTGCCCAAACCACCACAAAATCAGGTTTGCCAATGAGCTTCTTATATTGCTTCCGATAACGGATGCCAGCGGCCCAAAGCGCTTTACCGAGCTTCTGTTCAATCACAGTGCCAGAACTTCGCACTCGGGACATGTTGTAACGGACTTGCTCCTGAGTTTTCACTTTTTGATGCCAGCACCCAAATGGCGAATCACAGTGATAATATGCGCCGCCAAGGCACAGGTAGCTAACCGCACAAAATCCTCCGCATCAGGGCCATCATAACCGATTTCTTTTTGCTTCTCCGTGGCTTTGCAATGAAGGGATAAAGCGAAAATTCCCAGACCCAACTTAAAAATAGATTCCTTCAGGGTGCGCTCGGCCTCATCACGCTCGGCAACCCGCATCATTTCAATATAACGATTATCACGGTTAATGTAGACACAGGTTTCCTCACCAGACGAAACATACGCACCCGAAGTCTCATCAAAATTGTGTTCATTCCAATCGTCCTTGCTGACCCATTCAAAGTGGGGCATACCAAGGTTCTTCTTCTCATCATCCTTGGTTTTGGTTTTTTCCCCCTTCGGATTGGTGTTTGTCTTCTCTTCAGCGACAAACTTGATGGTGACGGCAAATTTCAAGGGCTCATGGTTTTCCCCTTCATCCACAAAGCCAAACTCGGCATCAACGGTCTCTCCCTCCACAGCATGGGGAGGAGCAGACAGGGTAAAGGTCGCTGTGCCGCTTCTCAAAGAAACTTTCCACGCCAAGGCCTTCATATCCAACGAACACCAAGGTTGACCGGGGCTATCCAACCGAGACAGATAGCCATCTTCCGCATCGGTTCCACATTCAATGCGACGATAACTGTTGATGGGCACTTCCTTGATATATTTGTCGTTCTCTTTTTTCAGGTTCAGGGGCTCAAGGAAAGTTGGAAATTTCTTGCCTAGATCCCAGATTTTTACACCCCCTGGCGTTTTGGTGATTTCAGGCATGAGCACACCCAACCCAAACAGCTCTTTGATGGCGGGATCTGCCTTAGCCAAATCCTTCAACAAATCGACCGACTCTTCTTTTTCCGCCGTGTATTCCTTGGCACGGCTCAATCGAATGTCGTTGGCAAAGGATCGAATTTTCTCGTCATGCTTCAACGCATCCACGACCATCTCTTCTAACGTTCTGGCCATCCTGTTATTAGCTTTCCGTTCGCGGTCTGGCATGAAGACAGTCGCCATCGCCGTCTTGTCCATATCATCACAGACAACATTAACCAACAGATGGTTACGCAAGTCGCCGAAGTTGGCGCGACCGTTCAAGAAACTGGCCCTCTCGCACGCTTGGGTCTGACCATTGACCGTGTAAAATACACGGGCTGTCTGGCGGGTAGCCAAACTGTCTTTCATTTTCTTAATGCCAATTGCAAGGATCTTGATACGGCCCAAATCAGGATCGTTGATGGTGGTAACATGGTGTGTCCAAGATCCTTCATTGGCCTGCTGATTGTCACCTTCGTCAACATTCTTTTCGCTGCCTTCAGGCAACTCGGAAGCGCCGATGGTGACACTCAATCCAGAGAACGTAGAGGCCGCAATACCGTGTGCTCGCAGCGGACCTTTGCTTTCTTGGGGTTTCGCATCAAAATCATACGCTCGAATAGGCAAAGCACAGTCAATCAAATTGACATCCAGTGCATCCCGCAAACCGAAATCCACGGTGTGAGCTCCCTGGCCAATATCAAACTCATACAGCTTAACGATGGTGCCTGATTCCACATGGCCCAGAGTGTCATGACCAAAGGCAGAAAGCTCACCTCCACGGAAACGAGGAATGCCCGCATCACAAAAATACTCTGCGACCGGCAACTGCTCTCCGGCTTTTGCACCTCGCACACGAATCAGGGTCCAACCCCAGTAATCATTGTTGGGCCGCTTAGATACGATCAGCTTGTAGTGACCCAATCGAATATCTGAACGAGTACAAAACCGCAGGCTGCCTGTGCTGCCCATGTTGAATTTGCCTTGGACGAAAGGTATGCCTTCCTTATTCTTCTCTGAGAGAGACAGAAAGGTTTGGGGGAAATCTTCGGGCTTCTGCCCTTCACCAAAGTCCACAAGCGTATAGGTAGGATAAATGCTGTTGACTCTGGTGGCCCGCTTTACACCGACCAGCAGACATTTCTCGGCCAGATCAGTTCGTTGCTTTGGAGACAGATTGGAAATCTTTCCATCAACGACCTGTGGGAAAAACCGTTTAACAGCTTCAAACATGCTTTGCGGTGCTTCTGGAGAGCGGAAATCGGTAATGCCGTGTTCCTTGGCCTTGCGCAACAGAATCGCATCAATCCCGTTGGTAATGAGCTCCGTTAATGCCCCCACGGGGCTGGATTGCTGGTTGCCAACGGTATCCCAATTTTTGTCACGACCACCATAGGGACGCCAGTTCTCAGGATTGTCAAAATAATACCTCAATTCTTCATCATGGAGAATATTGGCAACATCTTCGGACGACCCCGCAGCTAACAGACGTTGCGCCGTATTTTTGGAAAGCTTTTCTTCCATGCTGAAGAATTCCTTTAGTGGTATTTTTCTTGGGATTGATGGGCTAGAGTTTAAACACAGCCTCACTTTTTACATCATCTGCAGCAAACCTCGCCTTAAGAGTTTTAACTTCATCCTCCAAAGTTGAGATTATCTTTCTCACATCTTTTTCTTCATAAGAATAGTTGTTTTTATTGGATAAATTACCAATAAGCCGAATATCCTTGATTGTCCTAGTGACCCGTTTTTCGGCAAGAGATACAAATTTTTCACGCTTTTCAGACATTTCTACCTCAATTTATTAACTACATTTTGCAAATATAGTACTAATATCCACATTTGTAAATAATATTGCGCAATAACTTTCCTATTCACTAATGCATAAGAGAACAACTATCAACGTATCAAACGCGTATCAAACGGATCAGCTTCGGATTATCTTTCTTGAGCTCTCTTAAACCCAGATAATCCATTAGAGCCAAAACACCGCTGTGGGAGCGGCGCCCGCGCCGCGATTTGCGGCCGCATTCGCGCCGAGGGCGCCGCTCCTACAGGCACGAACATTCCAATGGATAATCCAGGTTGAATTTATGTATTGCAATACATATGCATCTAAGATCATAATACGTCAATGAGCTGGGCCATTCTTTATTCACGATGACTTTGATGCTGAGATTCAGGGGCTGTCTCAGGCTCTCCAGGATGAATTGCTGGCACATGCCCTTTTGCTGCGCGAGCTTGGGCCAAATCTTGGCAGGCCAACCGTAGATGGTCTCAAAGCCTCCAGACACGCCAACATGAAGGAGCTGCGCTTTAGCTGGGAAGGCGAGATTTGGCGCGTCGCTTTCGCATTCGATCCAAAACGCCAAGCCATTTTACTGGTGGGTGGCAACAAGGGTGGAGCGGATCAAAGAAGATTCTACAAACACTTGATCGCTATTGCTGATGCGCGGTTTGACCAGCACCTGACCGCGCTGAAGGACACAGGAAAGGAGCATAAACATGGCAAAAAATCTTGATCAAATCATGAACGACCTGCCCGCCAAACGCCGGACGAAGGTCGAGGCGCGCGCCGCCGAATTGGCGACACTCAAAGACTTGCGTCAGGCTGTGGCACAGACGCAGGAAGAACTTGCCGCAGCCTTGGGCGTTGGTCAGGATACGATTTCGCGTCTGGAAAAGCGCAGCGATATGCTGCTTTCCACCCTGCGCCGCTATGTCGAGGCAATGGGTGGAAAACTGGAACTGGTTGCACAATTCCCGGATCGCCCACCCTTGGTAATAGATCACCTGGCTGGCGAGGCTTCGCCCCGCTTGGCCCACAAAACACGCGACTCGTCACTAGCCAAGGCACATGCGTAAGTGGAAAAGACGATTGAAACGGTGGACGTAGGAACCGGCGATGTATTCCGCGACTTGGGCTATGCCGATTCGGCAGAACGCAAACTGCGCGTGCAGCTTGCCATGCGCGTAAACGAAATTATCAAGGATAAACACATGACGCAGGCCGTTGCAGCGACACTGTTCGGCATCCCTCAGCCCCATGTTTCGGAACTCAAGCATTACAAGCTAAACCGCTTCTCCTCCGAACGCCTGTTGCATTTCATGACTCAGCTCGACCGCGATGTCGAAATCGTCATCCGCCCCCGTGATGTCACCCACCCCACGGGCCAGGTGTCGGTGCTATTCGCGGTTTGAGACAATAATCATGGCAAAGAATCTTACCAAAATCCTGGCAGACCTTCCTCTGAAACGCCGCCTGGAAATCCAGGCGCGCGCAGCGATGCTGGCCAAGGTTGCATCAGATCGGATCAAGTCCAATAGCAGCCGATAGCTATGGGGTATTACTGGGGGTATTTATAGAAATCGCACCATTAAACACAAGGCCGATTTCGTTTAACCCGGATTAT
>JAUYEK010000259.1 GCA_030691435.1 Sulfuricella sp.
CTGCATCTGACGGTGCTGCTCGAAAACATGCGCCGCGAAGGTTTTGAACTGGCGGTGGGCAAGCCGCGTGTGGTGATGAAGGAAATCAACGGCGTCAAGTGCGAGCCCTACGAGGCGCTGACGCTCGACGTGGAAGAAGCCAACCAGGGCGCGGCGATGGAAGAACTGGGCCGCCGCCGAGGTGATCTGCAGGACATGCAACCCGACGGCCATGGCCGGGTGCGTCTGGAGTACCGTATTCCCGCGCGTGGCCTGATCGGCTTCCAGGGCGAATTCATGACCCTGACCCGCGGTACCGGCGTGATGTCGCACGTGTTCGACGAGTATGCCGAAGTCAGGGCCGACATTCCCGGTCGCCGCAACGGCGTGCTGGTCAGCCAGGATAACGGCGAGGCTGTGGCCTACGCCCTGTGGAAACTGGAAGATCGCGGCAAAATGTTCGTGAGCCCCGGCGACAAGCTGTACGAAGGCATGATCATCGGCATACACAGTCGCGACAATGATCTGGTGGTGAACCCGATCAAGGGCAAGCAACTGACCAACGTACGTTCCTCCGGCACGGATGAGGCAGTACGCCTGACCACGCCGATCAAGATGACGCTGGAATCCGCAGTGGAATTCATCGATGACGACGAGTTGGTGGAAATCACTCCGAAGTCGATCCGCATCCGCAAGCGTTTCCTGCTTGAGCATGAGCGCAAGAAGGCGTCGCGATCCTAACAGCATAGCTTGTTAGGAATCCCCCGCTTCTCCGATCTACACATCGGGAAGCGGGGAATTTTTCATTTTGCAGTTTGGCTACCCCGACCGCAGCCGGGTAATGGCGCCATCGGTGATGCGTTATAATCTCCCTTCCATTCATTCCGGATTGTCCATTAGAGCCAAAACACCGCTGTAGGAGCGGCGCCAACCCTCTCTCCAACTCTCCCCCAAAGGGGGAGAGGGCAATCGTCCCTTCCCCTTCAAGGGGAAGGATGGGGATGGGAGTTGGCCGCGATTTTCGACCGCATTCGTGCCGGGGGCGGCACTCCTACATGTACGAGCATTCCA
>JAUYEK010000290.1 GCA_030691435.1 Sulfuricella sp.
AGGAACGCACGCGGATTCTCGCAGCCATGTCGCACGATCTGAAAACCCCCATCACCCGGTTGCGGCTCCGGGCCGAACTGCTGGAGGATGACGATCTCAGGGCGAAGTTCACCAAGGATCTGGAAGAAATGGAGTCCTTGGTTGCCGCCACCCTAGATTTCATGCGCGGGGTGGACAACCCGGAGCCGGTGCAACCTGTGGACATCATGGCCTTGCTGGAAAGTCTCCAGGCAGATGCGGCGGAAATTGGCCAGGAAGTCCGGCTGGATGGTATAGCTGCCCATCCCTATCCGTGCAAGCCTGCTGCCTTGAAGCGCTGCCTGGGCAATCTGATCGACAACGCCGTCAAATACGGCAAATGCACCACCCTCAGGGTGGATGACAGCGACAAACAGTTGCAAATCCGCATTCTGGATCAAGGGCCGGGCGTACCGGAAGCCCTTCTTGAGCGAGTGTTCGAGCCATTCTACCGTCTGGAAAACTCGCGCAGCCGCGACACCGGTGGCACGGGTCTGGGGTTGAGCATTGCACGCAATATCGCGCAATTGCACGGTGGCGAACTGGTATTGAGAAACAGGGCCGGCGGCGGCCTCGAGGCCACCCTCACGCTGCCCAGGCCCTTGCCAGCGACAGCATGACGATGAAGATCAGGGCAGCGTCAAGGGCGCCTCTAAAAATTCAGATTTCGCCTTGCAGAATTACGACTGTGGGCGCATCACCCAAAATTTAAGCAGCAGCGCCGCTGCCAAAGCGCAGCCGGCGGAAAAGGCAAAGGCTGCCTCGACGGCCACGCTCTGCCACAGCCAGCCGAACAGCATGGATGCCGGCAGCAGCATGACGCCGGCGGTGAGGTTGAACCAGCCGTAGGCGGTGCCGAGCAGTTCCTTGGGCGCGAGATCGGCGACCAGCGCCTTCTCCGCGCCCTCGGTGGCGGCCATGAACAGGCCGTAGAAAGCGAACAACGGCCACAGCAGCCACAGATTTTGTCCGTTCAGGCCGAGCAGCAGGTAAAACAGACCGTAAACCGCCCAGCCGCCGACGATCAACCGGGTCCTGCCGAGGCGGTCCGACAGCGCCGACAGCGGCGTGGAAAACAGCATCGCCATCCCCGACGCCAGCGCCCACAACAGCGGCACCTGGGATTCGGCCAGCCCCATTTCCCGGGCGCGCAGCAGCAGGAACATGTTGGAGGAATTACCCAGGGTGAACAGCGCCAGCACCAGCAGGTAGCGCTTGAAAACTGGCGGAAAGCCTTGCAGCGTCCAGCTGAAAGCCGGCTTGTGCAGTGGCATCTCGCGGTGCGGCTCGCGGATGCACAGCGCCAGGCCGACCGTCATCACCCCCGGCACCAGGGTCCATTACTGGATGTCGCGGATCGGCATTCCGCGGTAGAGCAGCCAGGCGGCGAGCA
>JAUYEK010000291.1 GCA_030691435.1 Sulfuricella sp.
ATACAAATCCTCGCGGAAGCTGCCGCGCGCCACCGCCTCGCCCATGTCGCGGTTGGAGGTGGCAATGATCCTGATATCGAGCGGAATCGCCTTATGCCCGCCGACACGCTCCACCTCGCGCTCCTGCAGCACCCGCAACAGCTTGGCCTGGAGCGGCATCGGCATTTCGGATACCTCATCCAGCAGCAGGGTGCCGCCCTGTGCCTGCTCGAACTTGCCCGCATGGGACTGGGCGGCGCCGGTAAAAGCGCCCTTTTCGTAACCGAATAAAGTGGATTCAAGCAGATTTTCCGGAATCGCCGCGCAGTTTATAGCCACGAAGGGCTTGTCGGCACGCGGGCTGTGCCGGTGGATGAAGCGCGCCATCACTTCCTTGCCACAACCTGACTCACCTGTAATCAATATCGTCGCGCTGGTAGCAGCAACCTTCCGTGCCAACCCCAGCAGTTCGACCATGCGAGGGTCTTCAGCCACCATTTCAGAGCCGTTAGCCGGTTGCGCAGAGAGCATATAGCGCGCCACCTCTGCCAACAGACTGTCCGGCTCGAATGGCTTGGTCAGGTAAGTACACGCCCCTGCGCGCATCGCTTCCACCGCCTTATCGATCATGCCATAGGCGGTCATCAGCAGCACCGGGACATAAGGATAGGCCGACTTGATTTCGCGCAAAAGAGCATGACCATCCATGGGATGCATCTGCACATCCGTCACGACCAGGCCGACCCTGCGCTTTCCCAGCACCGCAAGCGCCGCCAGCCCATCGGCAGCGTCCAGCGTCTCGTAGCCGGCCAAACCCAGCGTGTCGCACAAGGCTTCGCGCAGGTCTCGGTCGTCCTCAACGATCAGGATAGGCAATGTTTTCATGGTTTCGCGATTTGAAATTTTCTGGATTACCCTAAACAAAGGCTATTTAGCCACAGATTAACACGGATTAACACAGACAAAACAATGCGTTGCGAGATTATTGCCATTCATCCGAAAGGTGCTTGAGATCAGAAAGGTAACTCATTGATAATCTGTGTACATCTGTATTAATCCGTGGCTGAAACTGTTTTTTTATAGGATTATAGCTTGGGTAGCCGCAGAATGAATTCGCTACCGCAACCTGGGGCCGATTTGACCTGAACGGAACCCCGATGCGCCTCGGCCACGCCGCGCACAATCGCCAGCCCCAAACCCGTTCCATCGGTGCGGGTCGTGTAAAACGGCTCAAACAGGCGCTCCTGGGTTGCAGCATCGATTCCCTTGCCATTGTCGACCACAGCAATCGACACCATTCCATCCTCCCCTGCTTCGCTCCTCAGGCTGACCCGCCCGCCCTCCGTGCAAGCCTGCATGGCATTCTCCAGCAGGTTGAGCAATGCGCCGGTCAAAGCCTTTCGACTACCCATCACGGCGGCGCCCCGGCCATCATCCTGAATACTGAAATTCAGCCCGCGCTCAATCATTTGCGGCTCCATGACCTGCTGCAGGTCAACCAGCACGGAAGACATCCGAACCACATCCTGGCCCCCGCCCTCCCCTTTCACGAACGACAGCATATCCTGGATCAGGTGCTCAAGGTGATGAAGACGCGCCAGCACTTTATCTGCGAAGCGGATTCGCTCGTTTTCAGGTAAATCAAGTTTTTTCAGGTGGGAGGCGTAGAGCAGAGCGGTAGCGAGCGGCGTGCGCAACTGATGCGCCAAGCCCGCCGCCATCTCGCCCATCGCAGACAGTCTCTGATGCCGCTGCAGCTCGCGCTGCATTTTGTAGGCTTCGGTCATGTCATGGATCAGCAACACCTGTCCACCAGCGGCGTCCAGCGGGCTGCTGGATATGCTGACCCGACGCGGCGCAGCCCCGCTGACCGGCGCAAGATCCCACTCGTGCGGCACCACGGCCTGGCCCAGCGAGCGCGCCGCGATCTCCGCCCAGGCGCGTCCCATGAGAGATTCCCCCAGCAGTTCCCGGGCGGCTGGGTTCAACTCGATAATAGCGCCCTGTTGATCCAGCACCACCACACCTGCCGGCATGGCGGAAAGCAGATGGGACAGACGCTGCGACAGCGCCTCCTTTTCCAGCAACTGCCGTCGCAATTCCACATTGGCGACAGCGAGCTCACCGGTCAGGCGCTCCACCTGCTGCTGCAACTCCTGGTAGGCGCCGGTAAGCTGTGCAGAAGCCTCGTTGAACAACGAAAATGCCTGCTCCAGCTCTTTCGGATCTACCTGCTTGGGGGTATTCGACAATGCATTAAGCTCCTTGGCCGGTTCATGCCGGAATCATACCGCAATTGATCCGGTCATTGTTGAACGGTTAACCCTTGGGACAGCTCCCGAAAACATTTACCGAGCACCGGAAAAGCTCGTCTTGCCGCCCAACTCGACACTCAAAGGCCCGAGTTAACAGACCGGCAGTTGCATTAAATCGTCGGCCAATTTAAATTATGTGCTGAAAACAGCGCGCAACCGCCCGATTTACAGAATGCAACTTAGCAATATTGAGGTATGATACTGAAAAATGTCCTGCCTGCCAGGCCCGACGGAGGTTCGGGATCAGGACTTTTCACGGAGAGCTAACGACATGTCACAACTCTTAAAAAATATTGACGCCCGCACCAAGCTGGCCGGCACCAACAAGCTGGAGATACTGCTGTTCACCCTGGGCACGGACAGCCGCACCGGCCGCAGGGAAACATTTGGAGTCAATGTTTTCAAGGTGCGCGAAGTCATGCGGGTGCCGGCGATCACCCACGCCCCGGACATGCCGCCCTCGGTTGAAGGCATGGTCAGTCTGCGCGGCGTCCTGGTACCGGTTGTCGACCTGGTTAAATATGCCGGCGTGGAATCCGGCCAAAAGCCGGAAATCATGATCGTCACCGAGTACAACGGCCACACTCAGGGGTTTCTGGTGGAAGCGGTAGATACCATCCTGCGCCTCGACTGGGCGGCCATGCGCGTTCCACCCGACATGCTCACCGCGCAGATGGGGGGGCTGGTCACCGCAGTCACCGAACTGGCGGACGGCCGCCTGGTGATGATGATGGACGTGGAAAAAGTGCTTTCCGAAACCAGCCGTTACGATGACGAATACCTGTTTAACAACATCAGCCCCATTGAAGTGAAAGATCGCACCGTCTTTTTTGCCGACGACTCATCCGTCGCCCGCAACCAGATCTCGCGCACCCTGGATGCCATGAACATCCGACACATCAGCGCCAATAACGGCAAGCAGGCGTGGGATGAACTACAAAGGATTGCCGCTCAGGCTGATGCAGCTCATGTCCCAATCACCAATTTCATCCAGCTGATTCTCACCGATGTGGAAATGCCGGAAATGGACGGTTACGTGCTCACCAAACACGTCAAGAGCGACCCTCGATTTGCCGGCATTCCGGTCATCATGCACTCCTCCTTGAGCAGCGAAGCCAACCAGCAACTTGGCCGGGCGGTCGGCGTGGACGACTATGTTCCGAAATTCGAACCACATAAGCTGGCGACCACGCTCACCCAGTTGTTAAGCGAACCTCTTAAATAAATGGGGAATAGCATGGAAAAGCACAACCCGCTCCTCGATACAGTGGATGCCAGAACCAAACTGGCCGGCTCCAACAAGATGGAAATCCTGCTCTTCACATTGGGCAGCGGAGAAATTTTCGGCATTAACGTATTCAAGGTACGTGAAGTCTGCCAGACCCCCAAGGTCACAAAATCCCCCAATATGCCCGATGGCGTCGAGGGCGTGATTTCCCTGCGCGGCAATATCATCCCGGTCATCGCGCTGGCCCAGATCATCCATCTGGACGAAGTGCCGGAAGACACCGGGCACACCATGATCGTCACCGAATACAGCCGCCATACCCAGGGCTTCCTGGTGCATGACGTCGACCGCATCATTCGCGTCGATTGGGACAAGGTCAAACCCCCTCAAACCATGCTGACCGGCAACGATGGCCTGATCACCGCGATCACGGAACTGCCGGACGGCAAACTGGTTTCAATTCTCGACGTCGAACAGATTCTGGCCAACGCCATTGGAATCGAACCCGTGCCCGACCTCGCCCCGGTCGATACGGACGCAGAACTGGCAGTGTTCTTTGCAGATGACTCCGCGATCGCGCGCAAGGAAATCGTCATGGTGCTGGACAAGCTGGGAGTTAAATACCAGCAGGCCACCAACGGCCTGGAAGCCTGGGAAAGGCTGCAGAACATGGCCGCCCGTTCCCAGCAGGATGGCTCCACGGTGTACGACCAGATCAAGGTCATTCTCGTGGATGCGGAAATGCCGGAAATGGACGGTTATGTCCTGACGAAAAACATTAAATCCGACCGGCGATTCGAAGGCATCCCCGTGGTCATGCATTCCTCACTTTCGTCGGAAGCCAACCGCGACATGGGCAAACGTGTCGGCGTGGACGCCTATGTCGCAAAATTTGACCCGACCGTCCTGGCCGACACTTTACGCCCCTTATTACTCAGATAGACTGGCCGATGAAGCACAACAGCAAAATTCAGGCTGACGCCCTAAACCGCGCCATGACATCATACAATGGCGAGATGAGCAGAAAACACATGACCCGCGGGGTAGTCCATGGCCGATAAGAACATGAAATTCCTGATCGTCGACGATTTTTCGACAATGAGAAGGATCATACGCAATCTGCTGAAGGAACTCGAATTCACCAACGCCGATGAAGCCGAAGATGGCGTTGTCGCACTCGCCAAACTGCGCGGCGGCAATTTTGAATTCGTGGTCAGCGACTGGAACATGCCCAACATGACTGGCATTGAGCTGCTCAAGGCGATCCGCGCAGATGACACGCTGAAGCACTTACCCGTGTTAATGGTGACCGCCGAAGCCAAGAAGGAAAACATCATCGCGGCGGCTCAAGCCGGCGCCAGCGGCTATGTCGTCAAACCTTTTACGGCTGCCGTGCTGGAAGAGAAGCTGAATAAAATTTTTGAAAAAATGGGCAAATGATTATTAAGGAGATGCTCGGTGAGTAACATTACTTCAGGCAGCGGGGATTCCGACGATCTGGAAGCCCTGTTCGATAGCATTGTCATGGCCGGCAACACACAACCGGCAGCACCCGAAACCAAACAGGAAACCCCCGCGCCAACCGCAACGGCTGACCCAACAATAGATCCCGGCGATGAGAGCCTGTTCTCGCAAATCGGCCACTTGACGCGCAAACTGCACGATACGCTACGTGAACTGGGGTATGACAAAAAACTGGCGGCAACGGTAGATGCCATACCCGACACCCGCGAACGCCTTGCCTATATTGCGACCATGACGCAACAAGCGGCAGAACGCGCACTGACCGCCACCGAAGTCGCCCAGCCGATTCAGGAAAAGCTCGAAGCGGGTGCGATGGGGCTCAGCTCAAAGTGGCAGCGCCTGTTCGACAATCAGCTCAGTCTGGAAGAGTTCAAACAACTGGCGGATGAAACCCGCAGCTACCTGAAAGAAGTTCCCCGCCACACCAAGGCAACCAATGCCCAGCTCATGGAAATCATGATGGCGCAGGACTTTCAGGATCTGACCGGTCAGGTGATCAAGAAGGTCATCGATATGGCCCAGCAAATGGAACGGGACATGTTGCAATTGCTGCTGGCGACGACACCTGCCGAGAAGAAAAGCGAAATGGATGCCGGTTTGCTGAATGGCCCGGTGATCAATGCCGAAGGCAGGACTGACGTGGTGACCAGCCAGGTCCAGGTCGACGATCTGCTCGAAAGCCTGGGCTTCTAACGTGAACATCGCGAAGCGACACCTCATCACTCTCCCCCTCTGGGGGAGAGGTAGGAGAGAGGGAACGGACACGGCGAGAAGCGATGTTCATCATTCGGGGCGGCGATTCTCGCCATGTCCGTTAATCCAACACTCAAATAAACCGCAGTAGCCGGGAGAAACCATGAGCCACTTCGCCGGAATGGAAGAGTTACTACAGGATTTTCTGACAGAAGCGGGCGAGCTGCTGTCCGATGTAGACAACAAATTGGTCGAACTGGAAAAGCGTCCCAGTGACAAGGCGCTGCTAAACGATATTTTCCGCGGCTTCCACACGATCAAGGGCGGCGCCGGATTCCTCAACGTCAACGATCTGGTCGAGCTGTGCCACCGCACCGAAAACCTGTTCGACAAGTTGCGCACCGGCGAGCTGGCCCTGACCGCCGAAATCATGGATGTCATCATGAACGCAACCGGCGTGGTGCGCACCATGTTCGGCTCGCTCGCCCAGTCGCAGCTGCCGGACGCGGCGGATGCCGCGCTTCTGAAGGCACTGGACTGCGTTCTGGCTGGCGAAAAGTTGGTGCTGGCGACTCTTGCCGCACCAGCCGAGCCAGCCAACGCAGACCAGGCCACCACCCAGGAATCCGGCGATCCGGATTGGCAGGCGTTGTACCACACCGTTACCGGCACGCCTGCGGAAAACATCGCCGCATCCCAGGAAGTTGCCCTCCCCATGGAGATTGCACCGGTTATCCACGCTGCGGCCCAGGTCAACCTCGCGCCCCGCGCCAAGGCGCCTTCCGCACAGCAGCCTGCCGCCAAGGAAACCACCATCCGCGTAGACACATCGCGGCTGGACATGGTGCTCAACCTTTCCGGCGAAATCGGCCTCACCAAGAACCGCCTTACCTGTCTGCGCGCGAATATCCTCCAGGGCAAGACCGATGGAGAGACCCTCAAGGCGCTGGACGAAGCCGTCAGCCACCTGGACCTTTTGGTGGGCGACCTGCAAAACGCCGTGATGAAAACCCGGATGCAGCCGATCGGCAGACTGTTCCAGAAATACCCACGCCTGGCGCGCGACCTTGCCCGGCAACTGGGAAAAGACGTCGAACTGCTGATCGTGGGCGAAGAAACCGAAATCGACAAGACCATGATCGAGGATCTTAACGATCCCATCGTCCATCTGGTGCGCAATGCGGTGGACCATGGCGTGGAAAGCACGCAAGATCGAGTCGCCGCAGGCAAGCCGACCAAGAGTCTGGTGAAACTTTCCGCCATGCAGTCAGGCGATCACATCGTTATCGAGATCGCCGACGACGGCAAAGGCATGCGGCCCGACACCATACGCCGCAAGGCTATCGAAAAAGGGCTGATCGATACTGAAGCGGCAAACTCACTGGATGACAAGCAGTCTCTCAACCTGATCTTCCTGCCCGGCTTTTCGACCAAGGACGAGATTTCCGACGTTTCCGGACGGGGTGTCGGCATGGATGTCGTGCGCACCAACATCCAGAAACTGAATGGCCGGATTGACATCAACTCGGTCGTCGGCCACGGCACGACCATTACCATCTCCCTGCCGCTGACCCTGGCCATTCTCCCGGTACTGGTGGTACGCCTGGGCGAGCAGCCTTTTGCCGTACCGCTTTCCATGGTGCGCGAGATCATCCCGATCCATCCCGAAGAAATCCAGCGTGTTGCAGGCCGCGCAACCATGGTAGTGCGCGACGAAGTTCTGCCGGTGCGGTCCCTGGCCAGCCTGATCGGCTGGCCGCAGGATGGCATGCCGTCCTTCGGCGTCCTGATGCAGGCCACAGCCACCAACTTTATCCTGGCTATCGACGGCTTCCTCGGCCGGGATGACGTGGTCATCAAGCCGCTGCATGACATCAAACCCAAGGGCATCGCCGGCGCCACCCTGTCCGGCGACGGCCTGGTGGTGCTGGTGCTGGATATCGAAGAACTACTGGAAATGAGCACCGAGGCAACTCATGCATCGATGTTTACCGCGTAAGGGCTAAGGGCCTAAAATTCCAATGCAAGATCACGTCTATCTCGCCCGCCAGCCGATCGTTGACAACCAGCAAAAGATCATTGGCTATGAACTCCTGTTCCGCCACAGCGCGGGAGCCACCAATGCCAGCTTCACCGATGACCATCTAGCCACCTCCAAGGTGCTGGCCAACATCCTCAGCAACATGGGGGCGGAATGGCTGCTGGGCGACAAACTGGTCTTCATCAATGCCTCCGCCTCCATGCTGATGAGCGATTTCCTCAAGCTGCTGCCGGTCAACCGGGCAGTACTGGAAGTCCTGGGAAACACTCGCGCGACCCCGGAGCTGCTGGCACGCTGCCACGAGCTCCGCACGCTGGGATACCGCCTGGCCATGGACGACTTTGATCTGGCACCGGAAAGCGCCCCGCTGCTGGCAATCGCAAACTTCATCAAACTGGATGTCCAGAAGCTGAATGCCAGCGGCCAGCTTGAGACCCATGTTCGCGCCCTGGAAAAGCACCCGGCCCAGATGATTGCAGAAAAGGTCGAAACCCAAAGCGAACACGCCATTTGCAAAAAACTGGGGTTCACCTATTATCAGGGCTACCATTTCGCCCACCCGGAAACGCTGAGCGCCAAGGTCATCAATCCCGCCTACGCCGTCGTGCTGGAACTGCTCGACAAGGTGCGCAACAATGCGGAAGTCAAGGACATCGAGTCTTCCTTCAAGCGCGACGTAGCCCTTTCCTTCAAACTGCTGCGCTACATCAATTCTGTCGGCTTTGGCCTGTCCTGCGAAATCCAGTCACTGCGCCATGCACTGGCGATTCTCGGTTATCAGCAACTGTACCGCTGGCTGACCCTGCTGCTAGTCACTGCGGGGGAAGGCAGCACCTCGCCCGCCCTGATGAAAACAGCCGTCACCCGCGGCCGCCTGGCCGAGCTATTGGGCACGGATATGCTGGGAGCCGCAGATCGCGACAACCTGTTTATTGTTGGCGTGTTCTCTCTGCTCGACGCCATGCTGGAAATGCCCATGGACGAGGTACTGGACAAGCTCTCTCTGCCGGAAGCGATCTCCGATGCGCTGCTGTCCCGGCAAGGGCTCTACGGCCCCTTCCTGGATCTCACCATAGCCTGCGAGGAAGGGGATTCCGACCACATCGAGAAGCTGGCGTTTTCCCTCCAGCTGGAACCGGACAAGATCAACCAGGCTCACCTTGCCGCACTGGCCTGGGTGGAAACCCTGGGGATATAACAAGTAGAGATGCGAGGAAGTTAAACTTTCCCGACAACAAGTTCAAACCCAGATTGTCCATTGGAGCCAAGACACCGCTGTGGGAGCGGCGCCCTCGCCGCGATTTGCGGTCGCATTCGCGCCGGGGCGGCGCTCCTACAGGCACGGGCATTCCAATGGACAATCTGGGTTAAACCTAGATTGTAGCCGGTTCTCGGTTGGCGCCAGCCTCGTTCATGCGCTCCAGATATTGCTCCCAAAGCACTTCCTGGTTGACGCCCAAGTCATGCAGATAATCCCATGAATACAGGCCGCTATCATGGCCATCCGAGAAAACCAGCTGTACGGCATAGCTGCCCACCGGCTGAACATCGGAAATTTCTACATTCTTCTTGCCCACCTGCAATACTTCCTGCCCCGGACCATGGCCGCGCACCTCGGCAGAAGGCGAGTAAACCCGCAGGAATTCGCAAGGCAGCTCAAAACGCTGCCCATCGGAAAATGCAATCTCCAGCATGCGTGATTTCTGGTGGAGCTTGATTTCCGTCGGCATCGGCGTTTTGCTATCCAATCCTGCCATAATTCTTCCTTTCGATGATTCGATTCAGCCCAGATTGTCCATTGAAATGCTCGTGCATGTAGGAGCGCCGCCCCCACAGCGGCGTCCAGGCTCTAATGGATAATCTGGGTTCAGTAGTAACTGATAGAGCGAGAAAGCCCCATTCTACATGGGGGAGAACAAACCGGATTTCAAGCCTGCGGATCACAAACCTTCCAACCACACCCGTCCGGGCTATTTGCTGCCGCCCCCTCCCACTGCGGCAAGCAGCTTATCCATCCAGCCATCAGGCAAAACCCGCTTTAGCGCGGCGAACAGGTGGGTGGGGACAGTCACGTGGTAGCGAATTTTTGGGTGCCGGCTCTCCAAGGCATGAATGACTTTGTCCAGCACCGCCCCGGGCGGGAGCGTGAACGGCACGGCAGCCCCCTCCTTGACCAAGCGACGCTCCATGACGAGGTATTTCTCGCGATGTACGCTCTGCTCCACATCGATGTTGCGCTTGTAGGCCTTGTAAGAATTCGCCCGGAAACGGCTCTCGATCGGCCCCGGCTCGATCAGGGAGACATGAATGCCGCTGCCGCGAAGCTCCAGCCGCAGCGTATCGGCGATCCCTTCCAGCGCGTATTTGCTGGCGATATAGGCGCCCCGGTAGGGCAAGGCAACCAGCCCCAGCACCGAGCTGTTCATGATGATACGGCCGTAGCCCTGGGCGCGCATCACCGGGATAACCCGGTTGGTCAGCTCAACCGTGCCGAACAGGTTGGCCTCGAACTGCTCGCGCAGTACCTCACGCCGCAGATCCTCCACCGCGCCGGGCTGGCCGTAAGCGCCGTTGTTGAACAGGGCATGAAGCCGCCCGCCGCTGCGCGCCAGAACCTCATCCAGCGCACGATGAATGGAAACCGAATTAGCCAGGTCGAGCTGCACGCTTTCCAGGCCGTCAGCCTCAAGCGTCCGCACATCCTCCGTCTTACGGGCCGAGGCGAAGACGCGATAGCCGCGCTTTGCCAGCCCTGCGGCAACGCAACGCCCGATTCCGCTGGAACAGCCCGTGATCAGGATATTTGGGGGAGTCATGGCGCGCCTATTCATCCAAATACTGCGATATCTTGCAACTCTTCATGCCAAATGGTTCCTACATCAATAAATCATTGATACAATGTTCCACTGAGAATAATAATTCGGATACTGCAAAAATGCATGCAACCTTTTTCAAGCTCCCGACCGTGATGCTATTAAGCCTTGCCCTGCTCGGCTGTGCCACTAACGGCGACCCTCGCGATCCTCTGGAACCGCTCAACCGCGGCATCTACAAATTCAACGACGTGGTGGACAAAGCGGTGATCAAACCGGTTGCCACAGGGTACAAGGAAGCCATGCCTGGTTTGGTGCAAACCGCTGTCGGCAATTTCTTTTCCAATCTGGATGACGTGCTGGTGCTGCTCAATGACCTGCTCCAGTTCAAACTCGACCAGGCCGCCTCGGATCTCAGCCGTCTGGCCTGGAACACCTCTGTCGGCATTGTCGGCCTGATCGACGTCGCCACCCCGATGGAGCTGCCCAAGCACAATGAAGATTTTGGACAAACGCTGGGATATTGGGGCGTTGGCAACGGCCCCTATCTGGTACTGCCATTCTTTGGCCCCAGCACCCTGCGCGATACCGTTGGAACAGCGGTAGACATGCAATTCGACCCGGTAGTGCAGCATACGCCGGTTCCCGAGCGCAATTCGGCGATTGCCGTCCACACCGTGGATACCCGTGCGCGCCTGTTTGACGCAGAGAAAGTGCTGGACGAAGCCGCCATCGACCGCTATGTCTTTCTGCGGGATGCCTATCTGCAGCGGCGGCGTGGTTTGGTTTATGATGGCAATCCGCCACGTGAGAAGTTCGAGGATAATGACGATCCTGCTCCTTCCACCCCAGCCTCGTCCCGCCCCTGAACTCCGGATGCTCCGCGCATAGCGGAGCGATAAGCAGCCGCCCCTAGAAATTCGCCGCCTCAACCTCGAGGTAGGCGCGGCTGATATTTCCGCCCATGTTGACTTCATATTCCTTGAGCCTTTCCCATTCGGCAAGATCCAG
>JAUYEK010000344.1 GCA_030691435.1 Sulfuricella sp.
AACCGGAAGGCCCCATGATGGCGACGAATTCGCCGGGGGCGATGCTCAGGTTGACGTCATGCAGCACCGGGACGGCGTGCCCGCCGGCGATTTCATACTGCTTGTGCAGGCCTTCGACGCGAATCAGGGGATCGCCCATTACATCATCCTGAGGCTGAAGCCGGCCCCTTTGTCTTTCTTGGCGCCCATCTCTCTGACTACCAGCGACTCCCCAGGTTTGAGTTCATCGCCCAGCACTTCAGTGTAGGTGCCATCAGAGATGCCGGTCTTGACCCTCACCGGCTTCGGCTCCCCGAAATCGAGCCGGTAAACGGTGGCGCCGCCGCGCCCTTTTTCCTTCCTGTTGTTCTTGCCGGTCGCTTCGCCGCCTTCTTCCTTCAGCGGCTTGAAGCGTAACGCCGCATTCGGCACGCGCAGTACGTTTTCGTGGCGGCTCACGGTGACCTGAACGTGGGCGGTCATGCCCGGCAACAACACTTCATCCGGGTTATCCACTGCCACCACCACGTTGTAGGTCACCACGTTCTGCTGCACGGTGGGGTTAAGCCTGACCTGCTTGACGCGACCTTCAAACTGCCGGTCGGAAAAGGCGTCGACGCTGAAGCGCACCGGCAGGCCGATCTTGAGGTTGCCGATGTCCGCCTCGGCCACGCTGGTTTCGATCTGCATCTGCTTGAGATCGCCGGCGATCTGGAACAATGTCGGCGTCTGGAAGCTGGCCGCGACCGTCTGGCCCACATCGATGCTGCGCGCCACCACCACGCCGGAAATCGGCGAACGGATCACGCTATAGTTCAGGTTGGTGCGGGCGCGCGCCAACTGGGCTTGCGCCAGCTTGAGCTGGGCCAGTCCCGACTCCAGTTGCTGCCGGGCCTGGTCCACGCCATCCTGGGAAATAAAACCCTTCTGCTGCAATGAGCGCGCCCGCACTTCCTTGGCGCGCGCCAGGGTCAGATTGGCCTCCGCATTGGCGACATTGGCCTGGTCCTGCCTGAGCTGGGCGTCGAACAGGGCGGGGTCGAGTTCCGCCAGAAGCTGTCCTTGTTTCACCCGGCTGTTGAAATCCGCGTTGAGCTTCTTCACCGTGCCGGACACCTGGGTACCCACGTTTACCAGCACCACCGGGCTCAGGGTGCCATTGGCCGAGATGGTCTGGACAATATCGCCGCGGTCGACTGCCTGGGTTTTGTACTTTTCCTGGGATGGGTTGGCGCTCTGGATCTTCCAATAATAGGCTCCGCCAGCAGCGACGGTGAGCGCGAGAATAACCAGCGGGATTCGGAGGGAGCGGGTTGAGGGCATAGGCATCTTCGGCAAAGAAATTTTTATCCTAAAAAACACTATTATCCACGGATTACACGGATGTACACAGATTATCAATGGGTTACATAAGGCGTATGGCCCACCCTTCTGGCGGCAAACGGTTTATGCCTAACCATTTTTTTATCTGTGTTCATCCGTGGATAAACTTTTCTAGGATTATGGCAGTTGCCCGCCCATCTTACCCTATTCAAGCGATGCCGGCATTGCCCTCCACCCCGATCAACCTGGGCAGATTGAGCTTGCGCGGCGTGATCACCTTCTTGTCGCGCAGATAGCCGGCCACGACATCCCAGACCGGCTCGCCGGTCGCGCCTTCGGCCACCGGCGCCCAGCCTGCCACCTTGTATTTTTTGTTGGGATCGAGCGGCTTGCCTTTCAGGGTCATGTTGTTGATGCGTTTGCCGAAACCCTGGCGCAGATCGCAGGTATAGCTGATGCCGCCGACGCGCATCATGTCGCCGCCCTGCTGTTTGTAGGGATCGGGATTGAACAGGTTGTCGCAGACGTCTTCCATGATGGTTTTGATCGTTTCGCCAGTCATTTCGGTCAGCATGGTGTAAGGGTAGGTAATCGCGGTCTGGTCCATCAGATTTTCCATGGTGATGGTGTCGCCCGGCAACAGCGAAGTGCCCCAGCGGAAGCCTGGGGAGAAGGCGGCGTCCGCGCCCTTCACTTCCATCAGTGCATCCAGAATCAATTGATCGAAGGTGCCGTTGAAGTTACCTCGGCGGTACAGCGTCCCCTCCGTGATGGCCAGTTTCTCCGCCAGCTTGGCTTCGTAGGGCGCGCGTACTTTCTTGATCAGCGCCGCCATTTCCGCGTCCGGCTCGATCAGGTTGGCGAACACCGGCAGCAGCTTGTATTTGAAGCCGGCCACCTTGCCGCCTTTGATATCCAGATCCAGCACGCCGAGGAACTTGCCATTGGAACCGGCATTGGTCACCAGGGTCTGTCCGCCGGCATTCTTGACGATGGACGGAGCAGGCACGCCATCGTGGGTGTGACCGCCGAGGATGGCATCGATACCGGTGACACGGCTGGCCATTTTCAAATCCACATCCATGCCGTTGTGGGACAGCACCACCACGACCTGGGCGCCCTTGGCGCGAGCCTCGTCCACCACCTTCTGCATGTTGTCGTCCTGGATGCCGAAGCTCCAGTCCGGGGTCATGTGGCGCGGATGGGCGATGGGCGTATAGGGGAAGGCCTGGCCGACAATCGCAACCGGAATGCCGTTGATGCGCTTGATGACATAGGGCTGAAACACCGGGTCGCCGAAATCGTTGGTCTTGATGTTCTGCGCAACATAATCTACCTTGCCCTTGAAATCGTTATCCACAATCTGCTTGACGCGCTCTGCGCCCAGGGTGAATTCCCAGTGGCCGGTCATGATATCCACACCGAGCAGCTTGCAGGCATCCACCATGTCCTGGCCATTGGTCCACAGCGCGGTGGCGGAACCCTGCCAGGTATCGCCGCCATCCAGCAACAAGGCCCCCGGACGGTTGGCGCGAACCTTCTTCACCAGTCCGGCGAGATGGGCAAAGCCGCCGACCTTGCCGTAGGTGCGGGCAGCCTTTTCGAAATTAAGGGAAGTA
>JAUYEK010000318.1 GCA_030691435.1 Sulfuricella sp.
CGAAGCCGACTTCATCGCGGATGGCATCCAGTCCATTGCGCACCGATTCGAAGCGCTCCGCCCCGCCGCAGTACAGCGGCTTGAGCTTGCCGGAGAAAGTACTCCAATCGTAGGACTTCCACAGCTGATCTTCCGGCGCGAGCACCACATAGACACGGCTGATCATGGCGTGACGACACAAGGCCGTTACCGCGTAGTGAATCAGCGGCCTGCCAAGAATTGAAAGATACTGTTTGGGGGTTTCTCCTCCCATGCGCGAACCGAAGCCGGCGGCAGGGATCAAAGCATAATAATTTGGCATTACGTGATGGAAGTGGCTATCTTGTAAGTAAGGTTTAACCCAGGTTGTCCATTGGAATATCGTGCCTGTAGGAGCGCCGCCCTCGGCGCGAATGCGGTCGCAAATCGCGGCGAGGGCGCCGCTCCTACAGCGGTGCTTTGGCTCTAATAGATAATCTGGGTTTAACAGACAACAGTTAATCGGCCAGGAGGTTTCATGAAACGGATTCGTCCCGCCGCCGTTGCAGGCGCATTCTACACCGGCGATCCGCGCGCCCTGGCCAGCGAAGTTGCGGCCATGCTGGAAGACGCGGAACAGCATATGGAAAAACCGGCAACTCTCCCCAAGGCGGTTATTGTACCCCATGCCGGCTACATTTATTCCGGGCCGGTTGCCGCCAGCGCCTATGCCCTGCTGGAACAGGGCAGAAATATTTACCGCCGTGTCGTGCTGCTAGGCCCGGTACACCGCGTTCCGGTGCGCGGGCTCGCCTTGCCTGGCGCGGAAGGCTTCGCCACACCGCTCGGCGTAGTACCCCTCGACCTCGACGCCATAGCAAATATCACCGACCTGCCGCAGGTGGTGGAATACGATGCGGCCCATGCCCTGGAGCATTCTCTGGAAGTGCAGCTCCCTTTCCTGCAAGCCGTGCTCGATGACTTCAAGCTGGTCCCGCTGGCAGTGGGCGACGCCACGCCGCAGGAGGTTGCCGAGGTACTGGAACGCCTGTGGGGCGGCCCGGAGACGCTGATCGTCATCAGCTCCGACCTGTCCCATTTCCTGACCTACCGCGAGGCGCAGCAAATCGACAGCACCACCGCACAGGCCATCCTCGATCTACGCTGGCCGGTGAGCCATGAGCAGGCCTGCGGCGGCACGCCGGTAAACGGCCTGTTGCTGGCAGCGCAACGCCACCATCTCAAGCCGCGCCTGCTCAATCTGCGTAATTCCGGCGACACCGCCGGGGACAAAAGCAGGGTGGTCGGCTATGGGGCCTTTGCCTTCACCGAGGAGAATTCCGGTGTCCATTGAAAAAGGCCGAATTCTGATCCCGATCGCCCGTGCCACCATCTCCCGCGCGTTGGGCCGAGAGATGCAGGTGGACGAGGATACAGAATGGCTCAAGGAACCCGGCGCCTGCTTCGTTACCCTGACTCAGCAAGGCGAGCTACGCGGCTGCATCGGCAGCCTGGAGGCGCACCGCCCGCTATTGCAGGACGTCAAGGCCAACGCCTATGCGGCAGCCTTCCGCGACACCCGCTTTGCTCCGCTGAGCCTGGCCGAGCTCGACTATACTGAAGTCGAGATTTCCCTGCTTTCCCCGATGCAGCCGTTGACTTTCCGCGATGAACGCGAGGCGCTCGCCCAGTTGCGCCCCGGCATCGACGGCGTGGTGTTCGAGTGTGGTGGCCGCCGCAGCACCTTCCTGCCGCAGGTAT
>JAUYEK010000320.1 GCA_030691435.1 Sulfuricella sp.
GCACCGACTACGACGGGTGGGGTAGTGCTTCGGATGGCGCGCGAAGTGGCGCTTTTTGAGAGCCTGTTCAAGTCGAACAAATGGATATGGCTCTTCGGCTGGCTCTTCCATGTTTCGCTGCTGCTCGTCCTGGTGCGCCACTTGCGCTATTTCACCGACCCGGTCTGGTTCTGGGTGGTATGGGCTCAACCGTTCGGAATGTATGCCGGCTTCGCCATGGTGGCTGGCCTTGGTGGCCTGTGGGCACGCCGCTTCCTGGTGGATCGCGTGCGTTACATCTCGACGCCTTCGGATCATCTGATGTTGATGCTGTTGATCGGCATCGGCGTATCGGGCCTGGGGATGAGTTTTGTCGCGCATACGGATATTGTCGCGGTGAAAGATTTCTTCCTTGGCCTGATGGTTTTCGACCTGCGCCCACTTCCGGCCGATCCGGCGCTGCTGGTGCATTTGAGCCTGGTGGCTCTGCTTATGGTGATTTTCCCGATCAGCAAGCTGCTGCATGCGCCGGGAATATTTTTCAGCCCCACCCGTAATCAGGCCGACGATTCGCGCGAACGGCGCCACATCGCCCCATGGGCGTCCAAACTGGAAGCGGGCGCGGGTTCAAAATCCGAGTAGTGTCAGGAAACGCAGCAAGCGCTAATTAACAGAAGCAGGAGGGACAGTGGCTGCTCCACAATTTGAGGTACCCAAGCTCACGGGCTATATTGAAGTCCCGGCGGTGAAGGAAGGCGCGTCGGCGCACGTTAAGTCATTTCCCGCCAATAAGGCGATACAGGAACTAATCGGGTTTCCTGGCGGGTCGGAGCCTGGCGAACTGGTGGAAGACTGGCACGACAAGGCTATCGCCAAGATGGGCGATCTGCTGGGCAAGTATCGCTCGTTGCAAGTGTTCATGGATGCCTGCGTTCATTGCGGCGCATGCACGGACAAGTGCCACTACTTCCTCGGCACAGCTGATCCGAAGAACATGCCGGTTGCTCGCCAGGAACTGATGCGCAGCGTTTACCGTCGCCATTTCACTTTCGCCGGCAAGTATTTCCCGGCCCTGGTGGGCGCCAAGGATTTGACCAGGGATGTTCTCGAAGACTGGTACAAATATTACTACCAGTGTTCCGAGTGCCGCCGCTGCTCGGTATTCTGCCCATATGGCATCGATACCGCCGAAGTGACCATGGCCGGGCGCGAAATCCTGGATACCGTGGGATACGGTCAGAAATATACCAACGAGATCATGGGCAAGTTGCACAAGATCGGCAATAACCTCGGCTTGCCCGGCCCGGCTCTGATAGATACTCTGGAAGGTCTGGAAGAGGACATGCTCGACGCCACCGGCGTAGCGGTCAAGCTGCCGCTCGATGTCAAAGGCGTCGAGGTGCTGCTGGTGACGCCGTCAGCCGACTTCTTCGCCGAACCCCACGTCGAAAGCCTGATGGGTTACGGCAAGGTGTTCCACGCGGCAGGCATCAGCTGGACGCTGAGTTCCAAGGCCTCCGAAGCCGGCAACTTCGGCATGTTCATCGGCAGCTACGAGAATACGCGCCGCGCCGCCATGCGTATCCGCGAGGCGGCCCTGGAGCTGGGTGTGAAGCGTATCGTCGTGGGCGAATGCGGCCACGCCTGGCGCGTCGCCTACAGCTTCTGGAACACGCTGATCGGGCCGTTCGATTTTCTCGATCCGGATTATCCGGTGCCGCAGCACATCTGC
>JAUYEK010000345.1 GCA_030691435.1 Sulfuricella sp.
GATAACCACCTTATCGCGGCCAAGGCCGCTCCTACAAAATCATCTTTTTAACGAGATTCGAATTACTTGTAACCCTCATGCCTTCCGACCTGCGGGTTTTTCTTTCCCTAAGCTTCCGGAATGGCTCCGCTTGATTCCAAAGCCATCAGGCTTTCCGCCTCCTGCCGGAGGAGAGTGAGCTTGTCGGCAATGTCCGGGGCGCGATTACGGCACGCCACTTCCAGGCGCAAGGCAGCAATTTCAAGCGCGGAAACGCCACAGTAAAGCGCGCCGCCACGCAGCCTGTGAGCCAGCTCCCCCACTTTCTCAAGATCGGAAACCGAAAAGGCTGCCTGAAAGGCATCCAGGCAGGAAGGCAATTCAGCCAGCTGCATTCTCAACGAGAGCAGCCAGCTCTGTCGACAGCCGCCCGCCCGCTCCATGCCAAGCCCGGCATCGATGATCGGTAGATCGGAGTGAGGCGAATCGGGGAAATTCTCCTCCACAGTCCACTCCTCTTTCTTTCCGGCACCCTGGGCACAAACAGGCGTGAGCGGAACCCATTTCTCGATGGTCTTGCGCAGCGCCTCCTCGATCAGGGGTTTTTCCAGGTAGTCATCCATCCCGGCGGCCAGGTAGCGCTCTCTATCCCCACTCAGCGCATTGGCGGTTAACGCAACAACGGGAGTCGCCTTGCCCCCCTTCTGCAACATCCTGATGCGCCTCGTCGCTTCGATGCCATCCATCGCCGGCATATGCACATCCATCAGGATCAGGTCGTAGTGCTGCCTGCCGCAAGCCTCTACGGCAGCGACGCCATCAACCGCTTCGTCCACGGCAATACCCCACAGATTCAACAAGATCGCGTTCAATTTGCGGTTGATTTCATTATCGTCCACCACCAGGATCCGTAACTGCGTCGGCAGCGTGGCCTGTGTCGGATTTTCCTCCTGAAGCGCAGAATTTTCCCGCACCTGGCTCTCGATAGATAGCGAAGGAAGTAAAGTCGTACCCCCACCCGCTTCCTTGAGGCACAGCGAAATCGCAAATCGGGATCCTTTGCCTGCCGCGCTCTCAACCGCGATGGTGCCATTCATCAATTCAACCAGACGCTGGGAAATTGCCAGCCCCAGCCCTGTGCCTCCGTAGCGGCGGGTAATCGAGGCATCCCCCTGGCTGAATGGCTGAAACAGCTGCCCCAGTTGCTCGTCGGTCATGCCGATTCCGGTGTCAGCCACGCGGATTTCGATGTGGGCGGAGCCGTCGCCTCCATCCAGATGCTTCACGGTGACGGTGATTGCGCCGGAGCGGGTAAACTTGATGGCATTACCGAGGAGGTTAGCCAGAATCTGACGGATACGGGACGGATCGCCCATCAGGTTGGCGGGCATGTCTCGGTCGATCTCCAGGATCAGTCGCAATCCCTTGCTCTGGGCGCTGGGCGTATAGAAGAGGATGCATTGCTCGATCAAATAACCCAGATCGAACGCCAGGCATTCAGTCGACAGTTTGCCCGCTTCGATCTTGGACAAGTCCAGGATGTCGTTGATGATCGCCAGCAAGGCCTGGGAGGAAGTTTCGCAAATCTTGAGATAATCCTGCTGGACCTCGTCGATGCGGGTTTTGCCCATCAAACCGAGAAATCCGATCAGGCCATTCAACGGCGTGCGGATTTCATGGCTGACGTGGGCGAGGAACTGGCTTTTCGACTGATTGGCCAGTTCCGCGCTGGCTTTGGCTCGTTCAGCCTCTTCCTTGAGCCTTGCCAGATCTCTCGTCCGCTCCTCGATGCGCTCCTGCATCTTGCTGTAGGCCGATTGCAGTTCCGCC
>JAUYEK010000335.1 GCA_030691435.1 Sulfuricella sp.
GTGCCCCAGCGCGACGGCACGTTGAGGTTGTAGATCAGCTCCTGGATGTACTGCTTGACGCAGGAGTAGGGCAGATTGTCATTGCGGATAAAAGGCGCCATGTAGGTGTCGAAGGAGGAGAACGCCTGCGCCCCGGCCCACTCGTTTTGCAGGGTGCCGAGGAAGTTGACGATCTGGCCGACGGCGGAAGACATGTGCTTGGGCGGGCCGGCCTCGACCTTGCCGGGAACGCCGTTGAGACCTTCGTGCAGCAGGGTGCGCAGCGACCAGCCGGCGCAGTAGCCTGCCAGCATGTCCAGGTCGTGTACGTGTATGTCGCCTTCGCGGTGTGCTACGCCGACTTCCGGCGGGTAGACATGATTCAGCCAGTAGTTGGCGACCACCTTGCCGGACACGTTGAGGATCAGGCCGCCCAGGCTATAGCCCTGGTTGGCGTTGGCGTTGACGCGCCAGTCCATCTGGTCGAGGTATTCGTTGATCGAGCTTTCCACGTCCACCACCGTTTTGCGGTCCTGGCGCAGCTTGGTGTGCTGTTCGCGGTAGACGATGTAGGCGCGGGCGGTCTTGAGGTGGTTGGCGGTAATCAGCACCTGCTCGACGGCGTCCTGGACTTTCTCGATGTGCGGTGGCTCGGCACGGAATTTGTGGATCAGAACCTTGACCACCTGGGCAGTGAGCAGGAACGCCTCGTTGGCGTCGAAATCACCGCTGGCGGCGCCGGCCCGCTGGATGGCGGAACGGATTTTTTCCGAGTCGAACGGGGCTAACGACCCATCGCGCTTGAATACTCCCTTGGGAAGTGAAACCAGATTGACGCTGCCGCTTTCCGGCTGATTGTTTGCCATTGCTGCCTCCTGATTTATTTTTGTGAGATGGGTCTTTGCGCTACGCCCCGGGGAGCAAAAGAGCTTGGTTGACAAATATCATAAACCACAAGATGTTGTGATATTGAGTTAAATTTACTCACTATCTTGTGGTGAGTCAAGAGGAGATGCGGAGTTTGTTATCCCGAATTTGTGACAAAAAATTAACGTCCGGCGGCAAGCAGGCGGGACGCAGCTTTTTCCAATACCGGGCCGGGCATGAGCAGGGAAATATCCAGTTTTGGCAGTTCCACCGCGTCGAGCGTGTTCTTGGCGATCAGCCCGAGCTCGGTATCGCCCTCCACCACCAGGCGGCGGCTGAAAAACAGGGCGTCCGGATCTTCCTTGCGGGTGCCGAGCAGGATGAAATCGTAAGCGGTGGCGCTGATGGTCAGGTCGGGCGTTTTGCCCGCCTTGCAGGCGACAAAGCCGGTAGAGTTGATGGAGAAGAAAAAGCTGACGCCGACATCGGTCACGCGGATGCTGATCAGCTTGCCATGCAGCGGTTCCAGCAGATCGGCCTGGATGATGCGGCCCAGTGCCAGGTTCAGCGCCCGGCTGAAGAGCAGCGAATGCGGGTAGGTTGGCAGCAGCGACAGAACCGCGCCGAATGGCTTGGGGAATTTGAAAGCGGGCAGGTTCATGGGGCTTGTTCCTTCGGTGGACCGGTTCGGGATCATTTTATCCGGTTTATGGACTGAGGCCAACGCCCCATCCCTGATTTGCGTGGATGGCGCTATCGGCGCTTGCTGCATAATAAAACAAGGCGTATAATCAACTACTTAGTATTTGATACCCCCTAAATTACTCTAGGCTTTATCTGGAGGGCGGTGTTTTTGGAAGAATGGGATCGGAGTGAACAGTGATCAATAATGATGTTTTACGCAGCATTCGATATGCGCTGGATCTTGGCGACGTAAAAGTCGTGGAGATCATTAAACTGGCCGGGCGTGACATAGCGCAATCCGACCTGGCGAGCTTCCTGAAGAAAGAGGATGAAGAAGGTTTTGTCGAGTGCGACGACGGGGTCATGGTGTCGTTTCTGGACGGGCTGATCATTCATAAAAGAGGCAAAATGGAGTCCAGGCCGGACCTGGATAAAAATCCGGAATCGCGCCTGACCAACAACACCATACTGAAAAAACTGCGGGTTGCCTTCGAGTTGAAGGAAGAGGACATGCATAAAGTGCTGGAGCTGGCGGGGTTCAGCGTATCCAAGCCCGAACTGAGCGCGCTGTTTCGGATGAAAGGGCATAAAAACTACCGGACATGCGGCGATCAGCTCCTGCGCAATTTTTTAAAGGGCCTGACTATTCGTCAACGAGGCTGATTGAAATATGAAAATTCCGAAAAGAATGGAGCCGCTGGTCGAAGACGGCCTGGTCGATGAGGTCATCCGTCAGCTCATGAGCGGCAAGGAGGCGATGGTCTTCGTGGTCCGTTGCGGGGAAGAAATACGCTGCGCGAAAGTGTACAAAGAGGCCAACAAACGCAGTTTTCGCCAGAGCGTGGATTACACCGAAGGCCGCAAGGTAAAAAACAGCCGCCAGGCCCGCGCCATGGAGAAGGGCTCCAAGTATGGACGCAAAGCCCAGGAAGAGGCATGGCAGAGCGCCGAGGTGGACGCCTTGTACCGCCTGGCCGCCGCAGGCGTGCGTGTGCCCAAGCCGTATAACTTCCACGAGGGCGTGCTGCTCATGGAGCTGGTGACCGACGACAACGGCAATGCAGCCCCCAGGCTCAACGACCTGGTGCTGACCGAAGATCGCGCCAGAGAGTACCACCACGCCTTGATCCAGCAGGTGGTGCGCATGCTTTGCGCCGGCATCGTCCACGGCGACCTGTCCGAGTACAACATCCTCGTCGGCAGCGACGGGCCAGTCATCATCGACCTGCCGCAAGCGGTCGACGCGGCGGGCAACAACCACGCCAGCAGCATGCTGGATCGGGACGTTACCAACCTGGCGAACTACTTTGGCCAGTTTGCCGCCGACCTTCGGACTACCGACTATGGCAAGGAGATCTGGTCGCTCTATGAGAGCGGCGAGTTGCATGCCGAGGTCAAGCTGACCGGTCGCTTCGAGCGCAGCGTGAAGCCGGCTGATCTGGTTGGGGTGATGCGGGAAATTGATGATGCACGGGCTGCGGAGGTTGCCCGCTTGGCGCGGATTGGCATCGTGTAGTTCGCCGGTGATAGGACGATTTAACGTTCGACGTGAGTGGCCGCGCAAAGGCGCGAGGGAGAGCCTCTTTTTATGATAATTGGGCCACTATAAGTCTTTGTTCGGGTTGCTACAAAGAGTGCTGGGTTTTGTCTGCGCTGTGCGCAGATGTTCAGGTGCCGGGGCTGCCCCCGGCAATCAATTAAACGCGCGCAGCGCATCCCCATTGCCCATCCAGGTTCAATATTTCGGCACGGCATCCCCCGCCTGGGCGTGGTGATACCAGCCCTCCAGCGATTCCGCTTGCACCCCGTCCGCAGGTGACCAGGGAGCATAGTTGGCCTCGGTGATCGTCGCATAGGGCCCCTGCTTGACCTCGAACACCACCGTGCCGGCTTTCAGGGATGCCACCGCATGCCAGGTGTTGGCCGGGATTTCCACTGCGGTGACTTCTCCTCCCGCTGCCAGCTCGATCCGCTCCAGCACTCTTCCGCCATCGTCGAAAATCAGCAGCGCCACGGCGCCGCTCAAGATCAGCAGGATTTCCCAGGTTTCCGGCTGCATGTGGCGGTGCGGCCTGACGTAGGTGCCGGGCTCCATGGCGATGCACAGGCGCTGAACCGGGTCGTCGAGCTGCGGGTGCAGGTTGTGGTGCGCCCGCAAGCGCGGCGCTGCCGCCGCCTGGGTGGAAAGGGTGGCGAGAAGAGTCTTGTCGATGCGTTTCATGCGCGCTTTCTGGTTTCGTTCAACCCAGATAATCCATTAGAGCCAAAACACCGCTG
>JAUYEK010000342.1 GCA_030691435.1 Sulfuricella sp.
CTACATGCACGAGCATTCCAGTGGATAATCTGAGTTAAATATGGGGTGTTCCCCATTTTACAAGGGATAACCCTGCGGTCCCGTGCGAGTTATGCCGTTTCAGGCGATAATGGCTGATCATCAGCCCTGTCGCGCGCACAAACAATGACCATCACCCATCGCCAAACCGCCTGGCTGCTAGCCGCCCTTTCCCTGTTCCTGATCCTCAAGCTCAAGCTGCTGCCCGCGCTGCTGGTCGGCCTGCTGGTTTACCACCTGATCCACCTCATCGCCGGGCGTCTCGAGATCGGCAAGCTTTCCGGCAGAAATGCCAAGATCCTGTCCGTGATCCTGGTTGCCGGGCTGGTGATCGCCCTGCTCGTCGCCGGCGTCATCGGCATACTTACCCTACTGCGCGCCGAGGGCGGCGGCCCCGCCGCGTTCATGAAAAAGCTGGCCGAAATCCTGGAATCATCCCGCTCTTCCCTGCCCGAATGGATTTCCAGCGCCCTGCCCCATGACGGGGACGAACTGAAAATCCACCTTGCCGGATGGCTGCGCGAGCACTCCGGCGAACTGCAAATCATGGGCAAGGAAGCCGGCCATACCCTCGCCCATGTCCTGATCGGCATGATCATCGGCGCCATGCTTTCGCTCTATGAAATGGTCGCCGTCGAAGTCCGCAAACCCTTCATTCATGCCCTTGCAGAACGCGCCGTAAAATTCAGCAATGCCTTCCGCAACATCGTCTTCGCCCAGGCGAAAATCGCCGCCGTCAACGCCTTCTTCACCTGGATATACCTGGGTGTCGTGCTTCCGCTGGTCGGCGTCAAACTTCCCTTCGCCGGCACCCTGGTCATCATCACCTTCGTCGCCGGCCTGATCCCCATCCTCGGCAACATCATGTCGAACAGCGCCATCGTCATCGTCAGCCTCGGCTACTCCTTCCAGATGGCGCTGACCTCGCTGCTGTTCCTGGTGAGCATTCACAAGCTGGAATACTTCCTCAACGCCAAAATCATCGGCTCGCAAATCAAGGCCAACGCCTGGGAACTGCTGACCGCCATGCTCGCCATGGAAGCGGCATTCGGCCTGCCGGGGCTGGTCGCGGCGCCGGTTTATTACGCCTATCTCAAGAGCGAGCTGAAGGAAGGCGGGGTAATTTGAGAGTGATCGCAGAAAGCAATGCCGACGATGCGGGCGCTAGCCCAGCCATCTCGTGCAGCTCATGCAAAGCCTACTGCTGTCGGTTAGAGGTGATGTTGATGGGTGACGACGACATTCCACCCGAATTGACGGAACGGGACCGGTGGGGCGGATGGGTCATGGCGCGCCTTGACGACGGCTGGTGCGCAGCACTGGACAGGGACACCATGCTGTGTACGATATACGAGCGCCGACCGATGATTTGCAGTGATTATCAGGTGGGGGATAGCGATTGTATTGGGGAGCGGTTGCTGCTCGCCCCTGCGCGAGTCGAGTCGCAAGGAGCGTCCCGCTAATTCCAGCGATTCCAGACTACGGTTTTGGCGCGCTCTGCGCGGGCTCTTTGGGTGCCGGGGGCAGCCCGGCTGGCTGGTTACCTTTCTTGCTTCGCCAAGAAAGGTAACCCAAAGAAGGCGACTCCCATCCACCGCCCCTGCGGGGTTCCCTGCGTTGCTCGCCAAGCCGGGCTGCTGCGGAACTCGCGCTTTGCGCTCAGACAGTCCTCGCAGAAATCCCCCGGCTTGGCTGCGCTACTCGGCGGCGGACCAAGGGGACGAAAAACAAAACCTCCCCACCCAGCCCTCCCCGGCGGGGAGGGTATCCAAAACACGGGCTCCGCCCACAAAACCTAAATCCCCCTCTGCACCGCCTCGGTTTTCCGGGCGAATCGGGGGTAGTCGGCTGCGTTTGTCTGAGGCCGAAGGCCGAGTTTAACGCAGCCGCCCGATTTGCCCGGAAAAACGAGGGGAGCCCGGAGGGCCGGTGCGGCGCACTGCCCTTTTGTTTGGTTACTTGTATTTTGGGCAAGCAAAATAAAGTAACCTGCTGCCGGGCAGCCCCCGGCATCTAAGCAGCCGCGCGTAGCGCACTCAAAACCATCCGGCGCATTACGCCTCGCTAATACGCCCTACACGGGCTGACCCTATTGATTACGCGCGCCGTAGATGGCACCTTCTGCACTTAGGTCTTATCCTCTTTTTTTCCGATCACTTTTGAAACCACTTTTGATAACACATCATATAAACCCAGATAATCCATTAGAGCCAAAACGCCGCTGTAGGAGCGGCGCCCTCGCCGCGATTTGCGGCCGCATTCGCGCCGAGGGCGGCGCTCCTACAGGCACGAACATTCCAATGGATAATCCGGGTTGAATACCGCTTCACCCTGGCGCACGAGTTCTGCCGGCTTCATGCCCAGCTTTTTCAGCAAGGCGCGAAGCTCTTCCTTGGAGGGCGGTGTCTGAAGGTATTCCACCACTTCGGCGGCAATGCCGTTTCGGCGATCAGCGCGCAGGCCGAGCGGCTCTTGGAACAGCGGGGATTGTGGTAGATGCGGATAGGTGCGGCGCTCATGGTTGGGGATCGGATTCCGGCTCTTCCACTTTCGCAGGCGTATGCGCCTTGATCATGGCGGCACGGGTTTCCGGCGACTCCAGGCTGATGCGACCCAGGGCGCCGGTACGGTAGTCTTTCAGCAAAATCAGCGCGGCCTTTTCCAGGTCCGGCTCGCCGCCCTTGAGGCGGAAACCGCGCTTCTTGGCAACGGCTTCGATGACGCCGACGCCATCCAGCCCTTCCACCGTGCAGCCGTAGCGGGCAGTCAGCAGGGCGGGGTAGCGCGCGAGCAGGATGTCGCCCAGGAAGGCGGCCACTTCTTCGTCGATGACGGCATTGCGGCCTATCGCGTGGCTGGCGGCCAGCATGTAGCCGTCGCTGTCGTGCTCGATTCGCGGCCACATCAGGCCCGGCGTGTCGGTGAGCGACATGCGCGCATTCAGTTCCAGGCGCTGCTGGTTTTTGGTCACTGCCGGTTCGTCGCCCACTGCCGCCACCCGGCGATTCAATAGCGCATTCATCAGGGTGGATTTGCCGACGTTGGGAATGCCCATGATCATCATGCGCAGGGGCTTGAGGTTGGTGCCGCGATGGGGGGCGATCGCTTCGCACAGACCGGGCACTTTGGCGACGTCGCCCGGTTTCTTGCAGGACAGCGCCACGGCCTTGACGTCCTTTTGCCGATTATAGAAGTTGAGCCAGGCCTGGGTGATTGCGGGGTCGGCCAGATCGGCCTTGTTGAGGATTTTCAGGCAGGGGCGCTGGCGGTGTACGCGCAGCTCCTTGATCATCGGGTTGCAGCTCGCCTCGGGCAGGCGGGCGTCCAGCACCTCGATGACGAGATCAATCTTCTCCATGGTCTCGGCCGCCTTTTTGCGGGCGGAGACCATGTGACCGGGGAACCACTTGATGGACATGTGTAATCAACTAATTATCAAAAGCTTATTTTACCCTTCGTCGGCCGCCACGTCATGTTTGCCGTGGCGACGCTTCCGGGCCAGCCATTTTCAGAGCCCTGTCGCGGGTTTTTAGAATTGTCCGCTTTTTCTGCCTTGGTTGGGAAGCAGCGTAGGGTAGTATTCGGGATGCCGGGCTGGCGATGGAAAAACAGAACTTCAACAACGCCGAAACACACAAGGCTGCGATGGGTGTTAGCGCCGACCCGTCCAGCCATGACTTCTCGGTCGGCTGGCCGATGGTGTTCGGAGAATAAGAGAAGAGGAGGCGCCCGGCGCCGTACGCTAACACGGTAACCGACCACCTTAACCCACAGAACAGACCTGTGAGCCAAAGCCAAGGCCCCCTTGCCTGATCTGTGCCAAATAAAGCGCAAATCAGTGCCAAATCGCACGCGCCGTTACATTCCCGCTCCAAAGTAGCGTCACTGTACCGATACTGTACTTGCCGAGGGAATAAAAAAACAAATGGGCTATGCCGAAACGACATAGCCCATTGTTTTTTATGGTGGGCCCGCACGGACTTGAACCGCGGACCAAAGGATTATGAGTCCTCTGCTCTAACCAACTGAGCTACAGGCCCAAAAAAGCTGGGTTGCGCAGTGAAGGGGGCGCCTGGATCAGACCTCGTTATCCAGGAAGCTGCGCAGGCGCTCGGAGCGAGAGGGATGACGCAGCTTGCGCAGGGCCTTGGCTTCGATCTGGCGGATACGCTCGCGGGTGACATCGAACTGCTTGCCGACTTCCTCCAGGGTGTGGTCGGTATTCATCTCGATGCCGAAGCGCATGCGCAGCACTTTAGCTTCGCGCGGCGTGAGCGATTCCAGCACTTCCTTGGTGGCTTCGCGCAAGGATGCGTACAGCGCCGCGTCGGCGGGAGCCAGTGTGGTCGAGTCCTCGATGAAATCGCCCAGGTGAGAATCCTCGTCGTCGCCGATCGGGGTTTCCATGGAGATCGGCTCCTTGGAAATCTTGAGGATTTTGCGGATCTTTTCCTCGGGCATTTCCATCTTGGTCGCCAGTTCGGCGGGATCGGGTTCCTGCCCGGTTTCCTGCAGGATCTGCCGCGAGATGCGGTTCATCTTGTTGATGGTCTCGATCATGTGCACCGGGATACGGATGGTGCGCGCCTGGTCGGCGATGGAGCGCGTGATCGC
>JAUYEK010000349.1 GCA_030691435.1 Sulfuricella sp.
CACTTCCAGACCGCGCCTGGCGAGGCCTTCCATCGCCACGTACCACTGGTCGGTGAGCATGGGCTCGATGACCGTATGAGTGCGGTCGCCGCGCGGCACCATCAGCTTGTGCGGCTTGGTTTCAACCAGCAGCCCCCGGGCTTCGAGGTCGGCGATGATCTTCTTGCGCGCCTCGTAGCGCTCCAGCCCCTGGTACTCGGACGGCGCCAGATCGTTGATTTTGGCATCGAGGGTGAGGATGCTGAGCGGCTCCAGATGGTGGCGCAGGCCTACCTGGTAGTCGTTGAAGTCATGTGCCGGAGTGATCTTGACGCAGCCGGTGCCGAAGGCCGGGTCGACATAGTCGTCGGCGATGATCGGGATGGTTCTTTCGCACAGCGGCAGGCGTACATGCTTGCCGACCAAGTGCCGGTAGCGTTCATCGTCGGGATTCACCGCCACTGCCATGTCGCCGAGCATGGTCTCGGGGCGGGTGGTGGCGACGACCAGCGCTTCGTTGCTGCCCTCGACCGGGTAGCGGATATGCCACATGAAGCCGTCTTCTTCTTCAGCAACCACTTCCAGGTCGGATACCGCGGTCAGCAGCACCGGATCCCAGTTGACCAGGCGCTTGCCGCGGTAGATCAGGCCCTGGCTATGGAGGGTGACGAAGACCTCGGTGACGGCTTTCGACAAGCCTTCGTCCATGGTGAAGCGTTCGCGCGACCAGTCGCAGGAGGCGCCGAGGCGGCGCATCTGGCGGGTGATGGTGGAGCCGGATTCTTCCTTCCAGGCCCACACCCGCTTGAGGAATTCCTCGCGGCCGAGATCGTGGCGCGACACGCCTTGCGCATCCAGTTGGCGTTCCACCACGATCTGGGTGGCGATGCCGGCATGGTCGGTGCCCGGTTGCCACAGGGTGTTCTCGCCCTTCATCCGGTGGTAGCGAACCAGGGTGTCCATCAGGGTGTCCTGGAAGGCGTGGCCCATGTGCAGCGTGCCGGTGACGTTGGGCGGTGGCAGCATGATGCAGTAGGCGGGTTTGTCGGGCTTATCGGCCTGGGTGGCAGCCTTGAAATAGCCGCGGGATTCCCACAGCGGGTACCAGTGCGCCTCGATGGGGGCGGGCTCAAAACTTTTGGCGAGTTCCATGGTTTTTCTGGGTATGGGTATTGGAGTGGCTTGAAAGGTGGCGATTATACCTAGGAGTCAGTCATGTTGAAACCGATGGTAGGAGCGGGCTTGCCCGCTCCGGGGATGATCGGTTGGTCGTTGTAGGAGGCCCGCCTCGGGCCGATAGCATCGCGGCGAGGGCGCCGCTCCTACCAAACCTTCCGAATCTACTCGTTCTAATCAGAGAGACGGCGGATCGGCGGGTGCATCATCGAGCCGTTGCTTGAGTGCTTCGCGCACGGCATGCCGGATATGTTCGCGTGAATGGTCGAGCAGCTCGTTCAGGGCGCGGTCCAGGGTGGCGGTGAATTCCAGCGCAATGCGGTTTTCCAGTTCCTGCACCATGAATTCCTCAATTTGGCGCAGGGCTGCTTCGTCATGAGAGAGGTCCGCGACCGGGTCGCCTGCGCCGGCTGGCTCGCTTGCGGCGACCTCGATGTGGAGCTGAGGTTTCCCGTTACTTACTGTTGCGGCTTCGTTGGCTTCCGTAGCGGGCATGGCTTCAGTCAGAACCGGGATGGCGCTGTCTTCGGTGATGATGTCTGTCAGGACGGGAATCGCCGCCCGGGCCGCTTGTGCCTCTGCCGACGCGAGATCTTGCCGCGTGGGCGCACCGGTGCGATGCCGGGTGAGCAGGGCGTCTATTTTTCCGAGTACGTCGGGCTCGCCGTTGGCGGGATCCATTTATCTGGCCTTGTTTCCAATGTCATGGGAATGAATTTCGTAGCCGCGATCCCGATAGAAGCGGAAGCGCTCGCGCGCTGCGGCGCGGTCGTTTTCTTCCGTGCCGACGACCTCGATCAGCCGGTGGAAGCGGCTGAAAAACAGGGGCTGCTCGGTGTGGAGATTGAGCAGGATGTCGTCGTGCGCCAGCGTGTCGGCATTATGGTCGACGATGACCGGGGTGACCGGTGCAAGGCTATCCGAGGCGCGGCAATGGGGGATGAAGCCGATGGCGGGCGTGCTCCACAGCAGCTTGTCCATTTTTTCCGTGGTTGCGGCGTCGGGCGTATAGACCATGACCCGTAACCCGCGCTCCACGGCCTTGGCGCAGAGCACGCAAGCGGTGTGGTATTTGTCGGCGGCGTGAGTGTAGAAATCGATTTGGGTCATTTTAAAGGCAGTCCTGAGTTCTGAGTGGAAAGTCCTGAGTTTGAAAGTATCGCTCCGCGATGTTTTTACTCAGGACTCAGCACTCAGGACTTTTCCGCACACTTATTGATCAGGAAATGCACCAGCAGCGCCACCGGTCGCCCGGTCGAGCCTTTGTCCTTGCCGGATTTCCAGGCGGTGCCGGCGATGTCCAGGTGCGCCCAGTCGTATTTTTTGGTGAAGCGCGACAAGAAGCAGGCGGCCGTGATGGCGCCGCCTGCGCGGCCGCCGATGTTGGCCATGTCGGCGAAGTTGCTCTTCAGCTGCTCCTGGTAATCGTCCCACAGCGGCATGTGCCAGGCGCGGTCGACTGCGTATTCGCCGGCATGGAGCAGTTCGCGGGCAAGGGCGTCGTGGCTGCTGAACAGCCCGGAGGCATGATTGCCCAGGGCGATGAGGCAGGCGCCGGTGAGGGTGGCGATATCCACCACCGCTTCCGGCTCGAAGCGTTCGGCGTAGGTGAGCGCGTCGCACAGGATCAAGCGGCCTTCCGCATCGGTATTCAGCACTTCGATGGTCTGTCCGGACATGCTGGTGACGATGTCGCCGGGCTTGCTGGCGTTGCCGTCGGGCAGGTTCTCCGTGGCCGGAATGATGCCCACCAGGTTGATCGGCAGCTTGAGCTGGGCCACCGCCTTGAACGCACCGAGCACGCTGGCCGCGCCGCTCATGTCGTACTTCATTTCGTCCATTTCTGCGCCGGGCTTGAGGGAGATGCCGCCGGAATCGAAGGTGACGCCCTTGCCGACCAGAACCACCGGCTTTTGTTTTTTATTGCCCTGGTAGTGCAAAACAATCAGCTTGGGCGGCTGGCGGCTGCCGCGCGCTACGGAAAGCAGCGAACCCATTTTCAGGGTTTCCATGTCTTTCTGTTCCAGCACTTCAATCTTGAGCTTGTAGGTTTTTGCCAGTTCCTGCGCCTGCTCGGCCAGGTAGGCGGGGGTGCAGATGTTGCCCGGCAGGTTGCCGAGGTCCTTGGCCATGTTCATGCCGTCGGCGATCGCCTGGCCTCGTTTGGCGGCTTCTTTGCCGATGCTCAGTTCGGTGCGCGGCACGTTCAGGACGATGCGGCGCAACGGGCGGGGCATTTCTTCCTGCTGGCTTTTCAGGCGGTCGAAGCGGTAAATTCCTTCCATTGCCATCAATACGGCCTGCTCGACTTTCCATGCGGTGTCGCGGCGCTTGACCGGGAGTTCGGTGAGGAAAACCGAGGCTTCAAGTGACCCGGATTCATTCAGGGTTTTGATGGCTGCGCGGACCGCATCGCGATATTCCTTGTCTTTAAATTCCCGTTCCTTGCCCAGCCCGACCAGTAACACCCGGTCGCACAAAGTGTTGGGCACTTTGTGCAGCATGAGCGTGGTGCCGGACTTTCCTTCCATGTCGCCGCGGCGGATAATATCGCTCAGGTAATTATCCGAGATTTGGTCGATTAGCTCGCCGGCCAGGGAGAGTTTGCGCGGCTCGAACACGCCGACCACGACGCAGGCGCTGCGCTGTTTTTCCGGGCTGCCGCTTTTTATGCTAAATTCCACTTTTTGCTCCTTCTTGATCCTGCCCGTGTATCAGGCTTTAATCCTAAAAAAGCAGTTCAGCCACGGAGTAACACGGATGTACACAGATGTACACGGATTATCAATGAGTTGTCCTTCTCATCTGGCGCGCCTTTCTGGCGAATGGCAATTTTCTGCAACGCATTGTTTTATCAGTGTTAATCAGTGTTAATCCGTGGCTAAATAGCCGTTTTTTAGGTTTGCATATGATATTTAGTAATCGGCAATTATCCGCAGACTGCACTCTAAAAGTCAAAGAAAACCTCGAACGATGATTTTCCGCCGCGCTCTGCTGCGCGAGATGGCCGGCAATGCATTGCTGGTTTTCTCGGTGCTGCTGATGATTACCCTGACCACGATGCTGATCCGCTATCTCGGGCAGGCGGCCGGCGGTGCTATGGCTAACGAGGCGGTGGCGGCTTTCCTCGGCTTCAGTATTATTAATTATTTGCCGGTTTTGCTGTCCTTGACGGTGTTTATCGCTGTTTTGATGGCATTGACCCGCTGCTATCGCGATAGCGAAATGGTGGTCTGGTTCACCGCCGGCTTGAGCGTCGCGGCATGGGTGCGTCCGGTGATGGCCTTCGCTGCGCCAGCGGTATTCGCTATCGCGTTTCTAAGCCTGGTGGTTTCCCCTTGGGCGTTGAAAAAAAGCGATGAGTACCGGCAGCAAATGGATCGCCGTGACGACGTATCCTCGGTAGCGCCGGGCGTGTTCAAGGAATCCAAATTCGCCGAGCGAGTGTATTTCGTGGAAAGTTTCGCTGGCGCGAATAACACGGTAAGCAATATTTTCATGCGCTCAGTCCAGCATCAGAAATTGGGGATTCTGGTCGCTCAGCATGGCTACCAGTCGGTAGCTGAAAATGGCGATCGATTCCTGGTGCTGCTCAACGGTAGACGCTATGAGGGGGTGGGCGGCACGCCGGATTACAAGATCATGGCCTTCGAGCGCTACTCGATCCGGATGCAACCCTACGAGGCCGGGCGGATTGTACTGAGCCAGAAATCCCTTTCCACGCTGATGTTGCTGCGCGACCACACGCCGGTCAATATGGGAGAGCTGCTGTGGCGGCTGGGCTTGCCGGTCAGTGCTTTCATCCTGGCTTTGCTGGCGATTCCGCTGAGTTTCGTCAATCCGCGTGCAGGGCGCTCGCTTAATTTAATCCTGGCGCTGCTGCTCTACATGATTTACAGCAATTTCCTCAGTATTACCCAGGCCTGGGTGGCGCAAAGCAAATTGTCTCCGTATATCGGGCTGTGGCTGGTGCATGGCGTGATGCTGCTGGTGCTGTTGCTGTTGTTTTACCGCCGGCTCGTACTGGCGCCGTTCTGGGCAACCTGGCTTAAGAGATCGCTTCCTCGGTTCGGCGGTGAGAGACCATGAGGATCCTCAGCCGCTATCTGGCGCGCGAGATTTATTCGGCCACGTTGCTGGTGTTCGCCGCGCTACTCATGCTGTTCGCTTTTTTCGACCTGATCCACGAGTTGGGCGATCTGGGTAAGGGCGATTACCGGCTGGTGAAAATCTTTGGCTATGTCCTGCTTTCCCTGCCCGGCCATGTTTACGAACTGTTCCCGATTGCGGCCTTGATCGGCTCCCTGTTCGCCCTTTCGCAATTGACGGCCCATTCCGAGCTCACCGTGATGCGCGTGTCGGGGTTGTCTGCGCCGCGCATCGCCTTGTCGCTGGCGAAAGCCGGGTTGCTGTTCGTGATCCTGACCTTTGTTTTCGGGGAATTTGTCGCGCCGCTTAGCGGGCGAGCGGCCCAAGAGTTGCGTTTGAAGGCGACCAGTTCGGTAGTGGCGCAGGAATTTCGTTCCGGGCTGTGGGTGAAAGATGCGGGGAGCTTCATCAATGTCGAGGAAGTGCTGCCGGATGCCTCCATGAAGGGGGTGAAAATCTACGAGTTCGACCCGGACTTCCGTTTGCGCTCCATTAGCTACGCCCAGCGCGGCGAGCACGTGGACGAGAACCGCTGGCGCCTGACTGGTGTGGCGCAGACCCGGTTCGAGCTGGGCAGGACGATAGTCAGCACGCTTCCCGAGGCCTATTGGCATTCGGTGCTGACCCCCGACATCCTTAATGTGCTGCTGGTGGTGCCGGAGCAGATGTCCGCCTGGAACCTGTATTTTTATGTCCAGCACCTGAGTGAAAACAAGCAGAAAACCACGCGTTACGAAATCGCGCTGTGGTCGAAGCTGGTCTATCCTTTTGCGGCTTTGGTGATGATTATGCTGGCGCTGCCGTTCGCTTATTACCAGGGACGTTCAGGCGGGGTGAGCGCGAAAATCTTTGCCGGCATCATGCTGGGATTGGGTTTTCATTTGCTGAACCGGCTGTTCGCCCATCTCGGGCTATTGAATGACTGGCCGCCATTGTTCAGCGCCATTTTCCCGACGCTGGTGTTCTTCTGTGCGGCGATGGGGATGAGGTGGTGGGTGGAGAGGCGGTGAGGGGTTTAGAAGGTGAGGGGTTAAAGGTGAGGGGTGAGGCGGAAAGTCAAAACCTGTGCCAACTTCGCTTTTTCCCCTCACCCCTCACCCCTCACTCATCACCCCTCACTCATCACCACCTTGGTTCCCGCCATGCGATCGTGCCAGAACAGGCGCTCGCGGTCGAATAGCGCCCACAGGATGCCGAAGCCCAGCCCCACGCCGATCAAGGCGAAAAGAAAGCGCAGGCATGCCTGTTTCAGGCTAAGGGGCTGGCCGTCAGCGCGCACTACCCGCAGGCGCCAGGTTTTCATGGGCAGGGTTTGCCCGCCATGCAGCCAGTACCAGAGGAAATAGGAGGCCATTACCAGCAGCAGGTAAAGCTGGAAAGCGAATCGGAGCATGGGGGGTAGCGGTGAGTGGAAAACTGCGGTGAAAACGAAGCCGGCGATAAACAGCACCGCTGTCAGCAGCAACGTTTCGTAGAGCATGCTGGCCAGGCGGCGCAAAATGCCGGGAGTGCGTGGATCTTGCATGAGTATGCGGCGCCCTAGTTCAGCGCGGGTTTTGCCGCGTCAGCCTTGGCTGGATCGACGGGAGTTTTCGATGGTTCAGGGGTGACTAATGGAAGTTTTTCTGCTTCTGGTGGTTTGTTCTGCCGTAGAACTTCCTTTTTCTCTTCGGGCAGTTGCTGATATTTTTGCCATTTCTGTTTTACTTCCTGGCGTTTTTCTGGGGGCAATTGCTTTAATTGCTCATATTTTTTGCGGGCCTGCTCGCGTTCTGGCGTAGTAAGCCTGCTCCAGTCCTTGAGCTGTTTCTGGATACGCTGCTGCTCGTCGGGGTTCTTTTTTGGATAACCCTTGGCCACGCCCAGCAGTTTTTTCCGTTGGTGAGAGGGCATTTTGTCCCACTCGCCGAATACGGGCGCCAGTATCCGTTTTTGCTCCGCCGTAAGCTCGCCCCAATTAGGTTGTCGAGGTTCCGGAGCAGGAGCCGGAGCCTGGGGTTGCGCCGGAGCGGCCAATGCGACCCCTTGCGCCAGCAGGGCGCAGGCGAGGGCTATTCCTCCGATGAGCCTTTTAGCCATGTATCAAATCCGGTGTCAATGAAAGCGTGAAAAGGTAATTCTTCGGCCAGCAGGTGCGCATCGATTTCAGAGAGGTCATTCATCTGCTCGGTGGTTTGCCAGTAGGTGATGAACATCAGCCCAAGCAATAGTACCGCCAGCGGCAACCAGGCCCGGAAAGGCGAGTGGCCCCTGTGATGGCTGTTCCTGCCGCCATGGCCGCCCCATGCCAGACTGAAATGGTGGTGGGGTTTGGCATAAGCCTCCAGGGCGTGTTGACGCGCCGCTTGCAGGCGAAACTGCACATGGCCATCCAGTTTGCTGGCGCCGTAATCAAGATGTTGCGTAATTCTTTTTGCCAGGCCATATTCATTTATGGGTTCGTTCATGGCTCAATTCCCTTCGATTTCAAGAATGCCGCCACTGCGTGCGTGGCCCGCGAGCAATGCGTCTTGACGCTGCCTTCGGAACAACCCATCGCGGCAGCGGTTTGAGAAACATCCAGTTCCTCCCAATAACGCAGCAGGAAGGCTTCCCGTTGACGGGCCGGCAAATTTTTTAGTGCCTGCTCAATCAATTTAACGACTTGCGAGCGAGCCAGGGTTTCTTCCGGTCGATGAATTTTATTAGAGTCGTCCGCAACCTCTAAAGTTTCCAGAGGATCGTATTCTTCTTCTTGGTGCGACGAGAAAGACGACAGCAGGGTGGTCCATAACGAGCGTACTTTCTGGCGCCGGTAATAGTCGCGGATGGTATTTTGCAAAATGCGCTGGAACAGCATCGGGAATTCCTCGACCGGCTTCGCCGAGTATTTTTCCGTCAGTTTCAGCATCGAGTCCTGCACGATGTCCAGAGCGCCATGTTCGTCGCGAACGGCAAATAGCGCCTGTTTGTAGGCGCGTCGTTCGACTTCGGCAAGGAAGTTGGAGAGTTCCTGGTAAGTGGCCAGTTGGGGTGTTCCTGAGTAGCGTACTTTGCAGTATCTTATCAAATAAAGAAAAATAAAGCAGAGTCTTTCGCAAGTTTGGTAAAATGCCGCACTTGACCAAGTTGTCGGCAACCATTAGTGTTTCGGGTTTCCCCGGAATGATTATTTAAGGCTGTTATATGGAATTGACGGGCGCAGAGATCGTTGTGCGCTGTCTGGCGGAAGAAGGAACCGAGTTTGTTTTCGGTTACCCCGGCGGTGCAGTGTTGAATATTTACGACGAGGTTTTCAAGCAGAACAAGTTCAAGCATGTGCTGGTCAGGCATGAGCAGGCCGCGGTGCATGCCGCTGACGGTTATGCTCGCGCTACCGGGCGGACCGGCGTGGCGCTGGTGACTTCCGGGCCGGGCGCGACCAATGCCGTGACCGGCATTGCTACCGCCTACATGGATTCGATTCCGCTGGTGGTGATTTCCGGCCAGGTGCCGACCGCCGCGATCGGCATGGATGCCTTCCAGGAAGTGGATATGGTGGGCATCACTCGCCCCTGCGTGAAACACAATTTCCTGGTGAAGGATGTCAAGGATCTCGCCGAGACCATCAAGAAGGCGTTTTATCTCGCTTCCACCGGACGGCCCGGCCCGGTGGTGGTGGATATCCCCAAGGACGTGACCCAGCACAAGACTGAATTCACCTATCCGAAGAAGGTGACGATGCGCTCCTACAACCCGGTGATCAAGGGTCATCCGGGGCAGGTCAAGCGCGCGGTGCAGATGATCCTGGAGGCGAAGCGGCCGATGCTCTATACCGGCGGCGGCGTGGTGCTGAGCAATGCGGCGGAGGAACTGACCCAGCTTACGCGCCAGCTCGGTTTCCCCATTACCAGCACATTGATGGGGCTGGGCGGCTACCCCGCCACCGACCCGCTGTTTACCGGCATGCTCGGCATGCATGGTACCTATGAAGCCAACATGGCGATGCAGCATTGTGATGTGCTGATCGCCATCGGTGCCCGTTTCGACGATCGTGTGATCGGCAATCCGGAGCATTTCGTTCAGGATGGCCGCCGCATCATCCACATCGACATAGATCCCACTTCCATCGCGAAGCGGGTCAAGGTGGACGTGCCCATTGTCGGCAACGTCAAGGACGTGCTGGCAGAGATGAATAAATTGATTCAGGCCAGCAAGGAGAAGCCCGACCAGGCCGCGCTCAAGACCTGGTGGACGCAGATCGAACTGTGGCGCTCGCAGGACTGCATGAAATATGATCGCGACAGCAGCCTGATCAAGCCCCAGTACGTGATTGAGAAGCTGCACCAGGTTACCCGGGGTGATGCCTATGTGACCTCCGACGTCGGACAGCACCAGATGTGGGCGGCGCAGTACTACAAGTTCGACCAGCCGCGTCGCTGGATCAACTCCGGCGGCTTGGGCACCATGGGCTTCTGCTTGCCGGCGGCGATGGGCGTGCAGTTTGCCCACCCCGAGGCTATGGTGGCCTGCGTCACCGGCGAGGGCAGCATCCAGATGAACATTCAGGAGCTGTCTACCTGCAAGCAGTTCAATCTGCCGCTCAAGATCATTTTGCTCAACAACCGCTACCTCGGTATGGTGAGGCAGTGGCAGGAATTTTTTTATGGCAACCGTTATGCCGAATCCTATATGGATGCGCTGCCGGATTTTTCCAAGTTGGCAGAGAGTTACGGCCATGTCGGCATGAAGATCGAAAAGCCGGAAGATGTCGAAGGCGCACTGAAAGAGGCGTTCGATATGAAGGATAGGCTGGTGTTCATGAACTTCATTACCGACCAGAAGGAAAATGTCTTCCCGATGATTCCCGCTGGTAAGGGCTTGAGTGAAATGATTCTGGTATAACCATTATGAGACACATAATTTCATTGTTGATGGAAAATGAAGCGGGTGCACTGTCTCGTGTCGCCGGATTGTTTTCGGCGCGCGGCTACAACATCGAGTCTCTGACGGTGGCTCCGACCGAGGATGCCACCCTGTCGCGCATGACTATTGTGACTCGCGGCTCTGACGACGTGATCGAGCAGATCACCAAGCAGTTGAACAAGCTGATCGACGTGGTCAAGGTGGTGGATTTGTCTGAAGCCGGCCACATCGAGCGCGAGTTGATGCTGGTGAAAGTGCGCGCCGAAGGCGATTCGCGCGAGGAAATGAAGCGCATGTCGGATATCTTCCGCGGCCGTATTGTGGATGTTACCGACAAAACCTACACCATCGAGCTGACTGGTGCAGGCTACAAGTTGGATGCCTTTCTCGAAGCGCTGGACAAGGATGCGATTCTGGAAACGGTGCGCACTGGTGCCTCCGGCATCGGGCGGGGTGATAGAATGCTGAAAATTTGAGTTTTAGTTTAAGCCACGGTTATTAATATTTATTAAGGAAAT
>JAUYEK010000367.1 GCA_030691435.1 Sulfuricella sp.
ATGCTGGAAAACACGTCACAGACCCCTTCCGGAAGCAGCTTTTCCGGAACGACCCCCTTGGCGCGGGCGGCGATCTCGCGGGCAGCAATGCGGCCCAGGCGGTTGGCCATGTGACCGCTCTTCGGATAATGGCCGAAGAGCGGCGATACCTTATCCATGAGGTCGCCGATCAGAAACACCCGCTCGTCCTCCCTGACATGCAGATGCACCGGATCCTGGTCGGCCCAGCCGGTAGGCTTGCCTTCGCTGTCCCTGGCGATGAGGCCGGCTTTCCACACCAGATCGCCGGCCTGCTGCGGTGCCATGAGGATGGCGTCGTCGAAGCGGATGTCGTCGAAATCGGTGGCAATGGTCTTGTTGAAAGGGTCGACGGATTTCACCCTGGCATTGGGCACATAGACGATCTGATCCTGGTACTGTTCGGCGAAAATCCGGCTGAAGCCCAAAAAGCTGGGATTGGGATCGAGGACGATGAGCTTGCCCTTGATCTTGCGGGACTTGAGCAACCAGCCGATCATGCACGCCCGTTCGTAGGGCGAGGGCGGGCAGCGGTAAGGCATGGGCGGGATGGTCATGACGAGATCGCCGCCCTTGAAATTTTCCAGCTTCTCCTTGAGCGCCGCAGGCTCCTTGCCCGGGATGTAGGCACAGGGATAATGCAGCAGGGTGTGATCGATGGCGCGGCGGTCATTGCCGTACCAGGCTTCATAATCGTAGCGTATGCCCACGGCAAGGATCAGCCAGTCGTAATCCAGCGTGCCCTGCTCCGTGACGACCCGACGCATGTCGCGGTCGATAGCCAATACTTCGGCCTGGATGAAAGTGTAGCCGTAGGCGCTGGCGGCGGTTGCGTAATCATGGACGAGGAACCGGGTATCCACGAGGTTCACCAGCCACTTGTTGCTCAGGGGGCAGGACCAGAACACCGGGTTCTTTTCCAGCAGGACGACTTCCAGGTCGGGCGCGAGGTCGCGCAGGTGGCGAGCGGCGCTCAGCCCGCCCCAGCCGCCGCCGACGATGACCACCCGCCGGCCTTTGCCGGGCGGCAGCAGCTCGACCGCCCGCCCGACGAAGGGCGCCGCGCACAGGGCGGCGGAAGCGGCAAGAAAAGTGCGGCGACTGAAGGACATTTTTCTCTTTACCCCGGATTGTTCATTAGGGCCAAAACACCGCTGTGGGAGCGGCGCCCTCGCCGCGATTTGCGGCGCATTCGCGCCGGGGGCGGCGCTCCCACATACACAAGCATTCCAATAGATAGTCTGGGTTTATCGAGAAGCCGCTTCTTCAGTCCACCAGCTTCTTGAGATCGTAGGTGCTCGCCTGCTCGCACTTCCCGCCCGATTTGCAGCCTTTCAGTATCCACAGGGAAATCAGCCCTGCCAATTCATCGGCCCGGCTTTTTCGGGCCATCGCCATCGGCGTACGCCCCCCTGTCGATACGACGCTGACGTCCGCACCCGCCTCGAGCAGAACTTTCGCATGCTCGATCCGGTTCGTGTAAGCCGCCATGTGCAGCGGAGTGTTCCCATCCATGTCCTTGGCGTTGACGTCGGCGCCGACCGCCAGCAGCGCTTTCACGGCGGTGACGTCGGGATTGGTCGCCGCCAGGTGCAGCGGCGTACTGCCGAGGCCGGTGCGCGCGTCCCGCATTGCCGGGTTTTCTTTGATGATTTTGGCTACATCCGCGCCGCTGCCTTTCCTCGCGGCATCGTGTATCATCTGGTCGTTTTGGCCGAGCACCTGCTGTGCATGGGCTGCTGAAGCC
>JAUYEK010000375.1 GCA_030691435.1 Sulfuricella sp.
GTGCTGGCGGCAGCCATCGAAGGGGGTGATGCCAAAACCCTGCGCGAAACGCTGGACAAGCTCAAGGACAGGCTCAAATCGGCGGCGATCGTGCTGGCGGCGGTGGAGGGCGGCAAGGTGACGTTGATCGCCGGCGTAACCGCCGACCTGACTGCAAAAGTGAAAGCGGGCGAACTGGTCAATTTTGTTGCCCAGCAGGTGGGCGGCAAGGGCGGCGGTCGGTCGGATATGGCCCAGGCCGGCGGCACCGAGCCGGACAAACTGCCCGCTGCGTTGGCTTCAGGAAGGGATTGGGTGGCCGGTCGGTTGTGAGCCCAGTAGGGTGGGCATGTTTTTATGCCCACGCTGTCAATCCGCGTGGGCACGATAAAGCTGTGCCCACCCTACAAGCTACAAGCTAGCCGTTTCATTGAGCATGTTTGCCCAGCGCATGGCCTCGATCTGGGCTTGCATCAAGTTGCCCAGGTTAAGCTGCATGTCCGCCAGCAAGCCTTCGGCGGCATCGAAATCGTTCTGCTCCATTTTCTCCACCAGCAGCAGCAGATTTCCCAGTTTTCCTTCGTGATTCAGGAGCGCGCTTTCGACGTCGCTTGCCAGGTTGACCTGCTTGACCACTTCCTCCATCGGCATGCCGAGCAGGGTGTCGAGCAGCGACATGATGCCGGTCATGAAGGCGCGGTCGTGGTGATCCTTGTCCCGTTCAGACTGCGCCATGGCCAGCAGTTCCATCAGCTTGCCGCGAGTGGCCGCCAGTTCCAGCAGCGGATTTTGCATGTCGCCGCCCTGGTTGACGAACAGCAGCAGTTGCAGCCAGCGCTGTAGCTGCTGACGGCCGAGCACGACGATGGCCTGCCTGAGCGAGCTGATCCGGCTGCGCATCCCCATCGCGACGGAATTCACCAGGCGCAGCAGGTTGTAGCTGAGCGAGGGGTCGTGCTTGAAAACCTGCTCGATTTCGGGGGTGTCGGCGTCGTCCAGCACCAACCCGATCAGCCTCATCAGGGCCAGCTTGGAGGAGTCCGCGCGCTTGCCGCTCAGGATTACCGGGCGGGCGAAATAATAGCCCTGGAACAGGTCGAACCCCAGTCCCTTGCACTGGATGGCCTGCTCGATATCCTCGACTTTTTCCGCCAGCAGTTTCACCGGCCAGCGCTTGATATGGCTGACGTATTTTTCCAGCGCCTCCTGCCCCATCTGCGGCAGGTCGAACTTGACCACTTCCACGATATCGAACAGCGGCTCGAATTGTGAATCGCCGCCAAAATCGTCGAGGGCCAGGGTGAAACCCCTCGCCTTGAGTTCCTGGCAGCGGCGGATGATTTGCTTGTTGACCTGGATGGTTTCGAGCAGCTCGATGACGACCTTGTCTTGCGGGAGCAGTTCGATCATGTCGGACATCAGCAGGTCGGCGCTGATGTTGATGAAAGCTTTCTTGTCCCCGAGCACGCCGGCGATCCCCAGTTCGCTGAAGGCCTGGGTAATGACGTGCGCTGTGGCCGTCAGATCGTCCGTTACGCTGGCGTCGGCGCTTTGTCTGGAAGAACGAAATAGGAGTTCGTAGGCAACGATATGCTGGTTGCGGTCGAGGATAGGCTGGCGGCCGAGAAAGATGTCGTGGAGGCTGTCGGACATAACGATGAATAATGTCCTTATCCATTCTGTCCGTCAATCAGGTAAAACACCTAGGTGTAATAAGGGCTGGCGGGTTTATTTGCGCTTGATGTAGAGGTCGGTGATGGTGCCTTCCACCATTTCCGCCGCGAAGCCCAGGGTTTCCGACAGGGTCGGGTGGGGGTGGATGGTCAGCCCGATATCCTGCGCGTCCGCGCCCATTTCCAGCGCCAGCACGGCTTCCGCGATCAGCTCGCCGGCATTGCTGCCGACGATGCCGGCGCCGAGGATGCGGCGGGACTCCTTCTCGACGATCAGCTTGGTGATGCCCTCGTCGCGACCGATGGAGAGCGCACGACCGCTGGCCGCCCAGGGAAACGATGCCTTCTCGTAGGCGATGCCCTGCGCCTTGGCTTCGGTCTCGGTCAGCCCCGTCCAGGCCACTTCCGGGTCGGTGTAGGCGACCGAAGGGATGGTACTGGGGTCGAATGCCGCCTTGTGGCCGGCAATCACCTCCGCCGCCACCTTGCCCTCGTGCACCGCCTTGTGCGCCAGCATCGGCTGGCCGACGATGTCGCCGATGGCGTAGATGTGCGGGATGTTGGTGCGCTGCTGCTTGTCCACCGGGATGAAGCCCTGGTCGCTGACCCGGATGCCGGCATTCTCGGCGCCGATCAGCTTGCCGTTGGGGCTGCGACCCACCGCAACCAGGACGCGGTCGAACATCTGCGGCGCAGGTGGGTTTTCTCCGCCGAAGGTGGCGAGGATGCCGTCTTTCTTCGCCTCCAGTGCAGCCACGCCGGTGTTGAGCAGGATGGCTTCGTAGCGTTTTTCGATGCGCTTCTGCAGGGGTCTGACGATGTCCGGGTCGGCGCCAGGCATGAGCTGCGGGCCAAGCTCCACCACGGTGATCTTTGCGCCGAGCGCATGGTAGACGGTGGCCATTTCCAGGCCGATGATGCCGCCGCCGATGACCAGCATTCTTTTCGGAACGTCGGCCAGCTGAAGCGCGCCGGTCGAGTCGATCACGCGCCGGTCGACCGGGAAAGTCGGGATCTTCATCGCCTGCGATCCGGCAGCGATGATGGCGTTGTCGAAGGCCACCGTGACTTCACCATCCGCGGTTTCGACACGGATGTGATGGGGGGCGATGAACTTGCCGACGCCGCGAATGACCCGGACGTTGCGCTGCTTCGCCAGTGAGCCCAGCCCGCCGGTGAGCTTGGCGACCACGCTTTCCTTCCAGGCACGGATCTGGTCGATATCGATTTTCGGCTTGCCGAAGTTGACGCCGTGGTGGCTTACCTCTTCCGCCTCGGAGATGACCTTGGCGACATGCAGCAGCGCCTTGGAGGGAATGCAGCCGACATTGAGGCAGACGCCGCCGAGACTCGGATAGCGTTCGATCAGAACCACCTTCTTGCCCAGGTCGGCGGCGCGGAAGGCGGCGGTGTAGCCGCCCGGTCCGGCGCCCAGCACCACCACGTCGGCCTGGATTTCGGTTTCGGGTATCGTAGTGGCCGCCTCGGCCGCAGGCTGTTCAGGGGCTTCCGGCTGCGGGGATGGCGCGCTTTCCTGTTCGGCTTCCAGGGTAAGAATCAGCGATCCCTGGGCAACCTTGTCGCCAACCTTCAGCTTGAGCGCCTTGACGATGCCGGCGTGGGAAGAGGGGATCTCCATTGTCGCCTTCTCGCTTTCCAGCGCGATCAGCGAGTCGTCTTTCTGGATTTTGTCCCCCGGCTTCACCAGGATTTCGATGACTTCGACGTTCTTGAAGTCGCCAATGTCCGGCACGGTTACTTCGATGATTTTGGCCATACTGAATCCTTGATTGATTCAGCCACAGAGAACACAGAGTTCACAGAGGTTTCTCTGTGTTCTCTGTGTTCTCTGTGGCAAAGATTATTTAAAGCAGCAGCCTTCTCACATCCGCCAGCATCTGGCTCAGGGCGGTGATGAAGCGCGCGCCCTGGGCGCCGTCGATGACGCGGTGGTCGTAGGACAGCGACAGCGGCAGCATCAGGCGCGGCACGAATTCCTTGCCGTTCCACACCGGCTTGATGGTGGCGCGGGAAACGCCGAGCACCGCCACTTCCGGCAGGTTGATGATGGGCGTGAAGAAGCCGCCGCCGATGCCGCCCAAGCTGGATATGCTGATGCTGCCGCCCTGCATTTCGCCGGGGGTGAGCTTCTTGTCGCGCGCCTTCTGGCTGATGGTCATCAGTTCGCGCGCCAGGTCCAGCACGCTTTTCTGGTCGGCGTTACGGATCACCGGCACCACCAGTCCGTCCGGCGTGTCCACCGCCATGCCGATGTGGACGTATTGCTTGAACACCAGGCTCTCGCCGTCGGCGGAGAGGGAGGTGTTGAAGTGGGGGTGGGCTTTCAGCGCCGCCGCCACGGCCTTGATCAGGAAGGCCGGCAGGGTGAGGCGGACGCCCTGTTTCTGCGCGTCGTCGCTCATCGCCTTGCGAAAGGCTTCCAGTTCGGTGATGTCGGCTTCCTCGTGCTGGGTGACGTGGGGCGCGGTGACCCAGTTGCGGTGCAGGTTGGCGCCGGATACTTTCTTGATCTTGGTAAGCGGCTTGACTTCGATCGCGCCGAATTTGGCAAAATCCACCTGTGGCATTTCCAGCACCGCCAGGCCGCTGCCACCGGCAGAACCGCCACGCGGGCGCGCCAGTTCGGCCTTGACGAAGGCCTGCACGTCTTCCTTCAGGATCCGGCGCTTCGGGCCGGAACCGTTGACCAGGGCGAGGTTGACGCCCAGCTCGCGGGCGAAGGCGCGCACCGACGGGCTGCCGTGGACTTTTGTGGTTTCGCCGATATCGGCATGCGGTGCCGGGGCAACCGGTGCGGTAGGAGGAGCGACTGGGATCACGGCTTTGGCCGGCTCAATGGCTGCCGGTGCTGTGGCTACAGGAGCTGCCGGTTTTGCTGCCGGAGCCTTGCCCTCTTCCGCGACTTCCATCAACAGGATCAGGCTGCCTTCGGAAACCTTTTCTCCCACCTTGGTGCGCACGGCGGTGACCTTGCCGCTCCAGGGTGCGGGGATGTCCATCGTGGCTTTTTCGCTTTCCAGCGTAATCAGCGCGTCTTCGGCCTTGACGATGTCCCCTTCCTTGACCAGTACCTCGATCACGTCGATGGAGTCGAAATTGCCGATGTCGGGAATACGGACTTCTTTTATTGTTGGCACTTGATAATCCTCCTTGTAGGGTGCGCCGTGCGCACCAGACAAATGGTGC